>DASQYL010000091.1:0-17693 GCA_035639235.1 Pyrinomonadaceae bacterium
GAGGCGTAGGGCCTGAAGTGCGCAACGATGCTAAACACCGTTGCACACTGGATTCTAACTGGGGGCGGTCGAATCTGTCAACGAATTGTTTTTCAGCAATTTGACGCCTTGATCCGAGTACCGAGTGAGATAGCTTCAAACGTCCAATATCTTCTACAAAGGCGACTGACCGCTGGACAATATTCGCTGATATTCGATAATATTCATAGCCTTCATTTTTGAGGAGGATCGGTGACATGCCCATAACAGCGCGACAGAGAAAGGTTTTGGATTTCATTAAGCGCTACTTTGAAGTTCATAAAGAGGCGCCGACGATCGCCGAAATTGGAAAAGAATTTGGAATGACTTCGTCAGCGAGCGCGCATCACGTCGTTTCGATTCTCGAGCGAGAGGGATTTGTTCGCCGCATTCCGAATGTTAGTCGTGGAATTGAATTGGTAGAAGAAGTGGAGCCGGCAGCGAAGTATGAAATTCCCCTGTTGGGGATTGTGGCGGCAGGGAATCCGATCGAAGCGATTTTGAATTATGAAACGGTTTCAGTGCCGCGTGACATGGTGCGTGAAGGACGGATGTTTGCTCTGCGCGTGCGTGGCGACTCGATGATCGATGAGCAGATACGCGACCATGACGTCATCGTACTGCAGGCGAAACAGACGGCGGAGAATGGGCAGACGGTTGTAGCGTTGATTAATGGCAGCGACGCGACCCTGAAGAAGTTTTATGGCGGACGAACTCAGGTGCGTCTGGAGCCGGCGAATCCGAATTACAAACCGATCGTGATAAAGCCACCGGAGCGGGTACAGATTCAAGGGGTGGTTGTCGGCGTAATTCGAAAATATAAATAGTCAAATCAGTTTAGAGCCGGGCTTCGGACCCTCCATTGCGGCGAATACAAAAGAAAGATGGACAGCAGCCCGCCTCTAACGAGTGTCAGTGTTTTATTACAACATGCGCGACTCGTTTCAGATCCTCGATAAATTTCCGCTTCTCTTCGTGGTGTGTTTGCTCGTCAGGTGCGCGCAGGATGGAAGACGGGTGGACTGTGGCCATGATGTATGGCGCGAGAGTTGACTCGATGAATTGGCCGCGTTGTTTGGTGACTTTGAATTGCGGGCCAAGCAAGGCTTGAGCGGCCGTGGCTCCGAGGCAAACGATCACTTTCGGTTTTATTAGACTGATTTCGGCTTCGAGCCACGGACGGCAAGCCTTGATTTCAGTCGCATTTGGTTTTTTGTGAATGCGCCGCTTGCCGCGCGGTTCCCATTTGAAATGTTTGACGACGTTGGTGACGTAGGTTTGCGAGCGATCGATGCCGGCTGTGACTAAAGCATCGTCAAGTAAGCGGCCCGCGGGACCGACAAAAGGTTTGCCCGAAAGATCTTCTTCGTTGCCAGGTTGTTCGCCGACGAAGACGACTTCGGCGCGCCGCGCACCTTCGCCGAATACAGTCTGGGTGCCGCGTTCCCAAAGGTCGCACGCTTGGCAATCGGCAGCAGCGTCGCGAAAGGTTTTCAGACTTCTGCGTTCCGGGAAAAAATCTTCGGCCGATTTTTCGGGATTATCTTTGCTCATCAGATTATCGACTAATTTTCATGAATGCGGCAGCGACAAAAAGAGAAGTGGAATTAGCTCTAGTAGATCGGGTGGCAGATGTCTTCACGCAACGCGTCGAACGATCGCATGAGACGTTATCGAGCGGAGTCGCGGAAGTCGATCTTTGCTGGCAGGGATTTCCGAGAGGAGCCATAACGGAAATCCATGGAGCAGCTTCGGCCGGGCGGATCAGCTTGTTGCTATCTGCTTTAGCGTTCGCTACTACGCACGATGAAAGTTGCGCGCTGATAGATTGTAACGACACCTTCGACGTCTTCTCAGCGGCCGCGGCTGGCATCGATTTCAATAAGTTGCTGTGGGTGCGTTGTAGCAGCAAATTGGAAGCAGCGTTTAAGAGCGCCGATCTTTTATTACATGGCGGAGGTTTTGGCGTCATCGCTCTCAATCTCGCCGATGCGCCGGCCGGCACGGTGCGGCGGATAGTTTCGTCCTGGTGGTTTCGTTTTCGTCGCGCTGTTGAAAATACTCCGACTGCATTGATAGTGCTTACGCCACGAGCTGTCGTCCGTTCATCGGCCGCCCTGGTTTTGGAACTGAAGAATGAAGAGACAGTTTGGCCCAGCACTTTGTCGTGCATTTCCAGAAATAGTTACGGCACTTTCACGATTAATAATGAAGCCGGCGGCCAGCTTTCGTTAATTAGACCTCCTGCGTCTAAACCGTCGCCACAAACCCATTCTCATTATCTTCACTCGATAAAGATTCGCATCGATTGTCAGCGCCCTGTCAGTCATGGGCCTTGCGCGAAATTCCAGCCGCACGTAGCTTGCGAGATTCGCTGATATTCGATAATATTCGTTTCAGCCTCCCGGAGCTTGAAATCCATTCCGATAGCAGGAAGTTCCATATGTTTGCCTGCATTTTCTGTCGAACTGTCTCTAAAGAGCAGGCCGCGCCGTCGACCGAAAGCGAAAATCCGTCGGTGCTGGTTGACCTGGCATTTACGTTTTCTCCTTTAGTCGAGCGAACGCGGTACGACACGGTAGTCTTCGACATCTCCGGCCAGGATCTTTTGTTTCCAGCGATTGACTTGCCTTCCGGAAATGCAGTCGATTCATCGCATCACATCGGACGTGAAATTGCCCAAGAGGCAGCGAGCTTGAATCTCGACGTCAATATAAGCATTGCCGCAAATCCTAATGCAGCCATCCATGCCGCGCGATCTTTTCAAGGAATCACTTTCATCGATCCGGGTAGAGAGTCTGTGACTCTCGCGAGTATTTCGATCAAGCAAATGGATTATTCGCTAGCTGCTATTGAAGCCGATCATGAAGCCGAGATTCAGGAAACATTTCGGCTGTGGGGAATCCGCACTTTTGCAGACCTGGCGCGTTTACCCTTGCCGGGTGTTGCTGAACGGTTGGGCCCGGCCGGCGTGCGGCTACAAGAACTCGCACAAGGGAAGAGCGATCGAAATTTAAATTTGGTGCGTCCGCCGATCGGTTTCGGGCAATCACTTGAATTAGAACATGCGGTCACGGAGCTTGAACCGCTCTCATTCATTCTGTCGCGTTTGTTGAATCAACTTTGCGCAAATCTCAACGAGTATGGATTGGCGACTAATGAATTGAGATTGCGACTGTTTACAGAGCGGCATTCAGAGTACCGACTTCAGTCGGGTATTTCTGACAACAAAAAAAGCCCAACTGAAGTTGGTACTCTAAACGCCGGTCATCACGAACGCATTTTGACTTTGCCGGTGCCGATGCGCAATCCCAAGACGCTCTTGCGGCTGTTGTTATTTGATGTCGAGGCGCATCCACCGCCAGCGGCGGTTGTGGCAGTTGCAATTAAGGCTGAGCCGATGAAGCCGCAGGCAGCACAAACGGGATTGTTCGTGCCACTGGCGCCGGAGCCTGAGAAATTGGAAATCACTTTGGGGCGGCTGGCGAAACTGGTGGGAGCAGAGAACGTAGGTTCGCCGGAATTATTGGACACGCATCGGCCGGATGCGTTTCGCATGAAGAGATTCGCATTGGCCTTGAGCCACAGAGGACACCGAGAACGGAGTAGAAAGAAGCTGAAGACGCCCGCGCAGCTCGTGTTGGGGTTTCGGGTTTTTCGGCCGCCGTTGAGAGCCGAAGTTCGCACGCTAAAAGGACAGCCGGCACGAATCGATGTGCGCGCGAAAACTGCGGGCAAATTATCGGGACAAATCATTCGTGCAGCTGGTCCATGGCGCGGTTCAGGCGATTGGTGGCGCGCTGATGTTTGGGCGCGAGACGAATGGGACGTGGCGGTGATCGATCCACATCAGACAAGTGAGGTGCTTTGCCGAATTTATCGAGACTTAACGAATGAAGAATGGTTCGTGGCCGGGATATACGATTAGAAAAGTGAGCAGTGAGCCGTGGGCAGTGAGAAGTATGTTGAGTTGCATGCGCGTTCAGCGTTCAGTTTCTTACGTGGCGCTTCGACGCCTGAGGAGTTGATTGCCGTATGTTCTGCTTTGGACATGCCGGCTATGGCGGTTCTCGATAACGATGGTTTGTATGGCGCGGCGCGATTTCATTTGGCGGCAAAGAAACTGAAGCAAAAAGCGCATATTGGCTCGGAAATTACAGTTTGCATCGATTCGTCCCAGGGAAAAGACCGAAGGTCGAGCGCCGCAGGCGCGGCAGATAATAGCCCCAGGCGTAAGCCTGGGGATCAGACAGAAGAAAATATTCGAGCCCTCGAAGAGGGCGATAGAGATTCGGATCATCGGACTTCTTTTCTAAAACATTCTGTCGACCCTAACGGGGCTCCCAATAAATTTTTGCAACGTGATCCCCGGGCTCACGCCCGGGGCTATCGTCTGCCGCCGCTTCGCGGCTCTTCGCGATCTCAAATTCTAAATTCGAAATCCCAGATTCAAAGACCGCAATTCAAAATTCAAAACTCAAAACTCACAACTCAAAACTCGGCCTTCACTCTTCCGCTCATCGTTCGCAATCGCACTGGTTATCAAAATCTTTGTCGCTTGATCACGCTGATGAAATTGCGGGTGCCGAAGCACGCCAAGCCGGGCGAGTGCGCTGTCACCCTGGATGAATTGGCTGAATATGCAGAAGGGTTGGTGTGCTTGACGGGTGACAGCGATGGGCCGCTCGCGAGCGAACTTAACTACAGAGGACCCGAAGAAGCAGAACAATTGACCGAAAGGCTGTTCGACATCTTCGGTCACGAAAATGTTTACGCCGAGTTGCAACGTCATTTCAATCGTGAAGAGGAAGCGCGCAACCAGGCGGTGATTGAAATCGCACAACGATTGAAGCTGCCGCTGTTGGCGACCAATGGCGTGTGTTATGCGACGCGCGCGCAAAGGCAGGTCGCCGACGTCTTCACCTGCATTCGTAATCATGTGCGTTTGGAGACGGCCGGGCGTTTGTTATCGATCAATTCCGAAAGATTTGTGAAATCGCCACACGAGATGAATCAGTTGTTCGCCGATTTGCCGGAAGCAATTGCGAACACGGCCGAGTTGTCATCGCGTCTCGAATTCACACTGAAGGATTTGGGTTATGAATTTCCAAAATATCCGGTGCCGCCGGGCGAGACGATGACTTCGTTTTTGCGCAAACGAACTTTCGAAGGCGCGCGGCTGCGTTATGGACGCAATGGCGAATACGCGCGCGCGCAAAAACAGATCGAGCACGAATTGAAATTGATCGAGAAGCTGAAGCTCGAGGGTTATTTTTTGATCGTTTGGGACATCGTCGAGTTCTGCAAGCGTCAGAACATTTTGATTCAAGGTCGCGGATCGGCGGCTAACAGCGCCGTCTGTTATTCGCTTGGGATTACGGCAGTCGATCCCGTCGGCATGGAACTCTTGTTCGAAAGGTTTCTTTCTGAAGAGCGCGGCGAATGGCCGGACATCGATCTCGATTTGCCCAGCGGCGACCAACGCGAACGCGCGATTCAATATGTCTATGAACGCTACGGGAAACTTGGCGCGGCGATGACGGCGAATGTGATTACTTACCGCGGACGATCGGCTGCGCGTGAAGTCGGTAAGGTGCTGGGCTTTGATGATGAAACGCTCGGTCGTCTGTCGGGACTCGTGCATACGTGGGAGTGGAAGGATCCGAAAGACACTGCGGCACGACAGTTCAAAGATGCAGGTTTAGATTTGCGTGATCGGCGCATCAAGAAGTTTTTCCAGCTTTATCAAGCGGTGCAGGATTTGCCGCGGCATCTGGGCCAGCATTCGGGCGGCATGGTGATTTGCCAGGGCCAGCTTGATTCGGTGGTGCCGCTTGAGCCGGCGGCGATGCCGGGGCGCGTGGTGGTTCAATGGGACAAAGAAGACTGCGCGGATTTAGGAATTATCAAAGTCGATCTCCTTGGACTTGGCATGATGGCCGTGCTGGAAGAGACGATGCACATCATTCGTGACGATTATCAGGAAGAAGTTGATCTCGCTCATCTCCCACAGGACGATCCGTCCGTGTACTCAGCGCTGCAGCAAGCCGACACAATCGGCATGTTTCAAATCGAAAGCCGCGCGCAGATGTCTTGTCTGCCGCGACTGCGGCCGCAGAAGTTTTACGACATCGTCGTACAGGTGGCGATCATCCGGCCCGGTCCAATCGTCGGCAACATGGTCAATCCTTATTTAGAGCGGCGGCTGGGGCGCGCGCCGGTGAAATACGCGCATCCCGATCTGGAACCCGTTCTGAAGCGAACGCTGGGTGTGCCTCTGTTTCAGGAGCAGCTTTTGAAGATGGCGATGACGTGTGCGGATTTCAGCGGCGGCGAAGCGGAAGAGTTGCGGCGCGCGATGGGCTTCAAACGATCCGAGCAGCGCATGAAAGAGATCGAAAGAAAATTGCGCCGCGGCATGACGAAGAAGGGGATTAATGCGAAGACGCAGGATGAAATCGTGGAGCAGATTGCGTCGTTTGCGCTGTACGGCTTTCCGGAATCGCATGCCGCCAGTTTTGCGCTGATAGCCTATGCCAGCGCGTATTTGAAATGTCATTACCTGGCGGCGTTTACGGCGGCGACACTCAACAATCAGCCGATGGGTTTCTATCAACCGTTCACGATCATCAAGGACGCGCAGCGGCATGGCTTGAAGGTCTTGCCGGTGGATGTGACGCAATCGGATTGGGAATGCGCGGTGGAGAGTCCAAAGTCCCAAGTCCAAAGTCCAATGTCAACGCCAAAACAGATATTGGACGTTGGACATTCGACATTGGACGATTTGAACCTACACCCCACACCCTACAACCAAAACCCTGCGCTTCGTCTGGGTCTGCTTTGCGTCAAAGGTTTGCGGGAAGAAGCGGGACGTGCGATTGTGCGCGCGCGGGCGGAAAGACCATTTTCAAGTTTAGATGATCTGCATCGGCGCGTCCCGGAATTGCGAAAGGATGAGTTGCGAAAGTTGGCGGCGGTGGGAGCGATGAATCGCGTTCAAAGACCAAAGACCAAAGCCCAAAGTCCAAAGACCATTCGCACATTGGATATTGAACATTGGGCGTGGGACAACGTCGTTCATCGTCGCGACGCTCTCTGGCAGGTCGAACGCGTCTCGCGCGATGCTGGGCCATTGTATGAAGAGCTGGAGGAGACCGGTGGTTCTCCATTGCAGCCGATGACGTTGAAAGAAAGATTGAATGCCGATTTGCGTGGCACGGGCATCACGATTGGCCGTCATCCGATGGCCCATCAGCGCGCGTGGCTGGATACGATGAAAGTTACGCCGGCTGGCGATCTAAAAAAGATGCGCAACGGTATGTGGGTGAAAGTTGCCGGTTGGGTGATCGTGCGACAGCGTCCCGGAACGGCAAAGGGTTTCGTATTTCTCAGCATGGAAGACGAGACGGGTATTGCGAACGTCATCGTGACGCCGCAGCTTTTCGAAACAAATCGTTTGGCGCTGGTGAATTTTCCGTTTCTGTTGATCGAAGGAGTCTTGCAGCATCAAGACAATGTAGTATCGGTGAAAGCGCGACGCCTTCAACCGCTCGAGATGAAAGTTGAGAGTCCCGGGTCACACGACTTTCACTAACAAAAAGGCGGGCCGTAGCCCGCCTCTAAAATCGTTTCACGACACAAAAGCTAGGGCCGCTTTTTTGCCGGCGGCTTGTTGGGCGTCTTTTCAGGAGTGACACTCTCAGCCTTCAACTCTGCGAGCACTGCCTTGGCATCGTTTTTGAATTTGTGCGTATCGGGCGCTTTGTCAACGAACTTTTGCAAATAGTTAGCCGCCTCTTGATACTTCGCCTTGTCTCCGGTAGAGAACAGTGCGAGACCAAGTCCAAGATTCGCGTCCGGATCGTCCGGGCGTTCGGCAACTATTTTTTCAAATTCGGCGGCAGATTTATCGGCCGCGCCGGAGTCGAGCAGCATCTGGGCCAGATCCATTTGTGCTTTTGATTTCTTAGCTGCATCTGGTTCAGCGGCGATATATTCCTGGTAGGCAATAACGGCATCATCAGCTTTCGTCGGGTCGACTTTGGGCAGGAACAATCGCATTGCTTCAGCGCGTGCGCTCAACGCGAAATACAAGTTAGTCGTGTGCGATTTTTGCGCCTCTGCATCAGCTCCGACCGGCTGCTTCTTGATCAAATCTACAGCCTTCGTCGCGGACTCTACCGCAGCCGTAAAGTCTTCTTTGGCCCCGTTCAAGCTGGCTGTCTTCGCCGCGTCATCCTTCGATTGAATTCCCGCGTTATACCTGTCAACACCTCGCGTGCGGAGGGCGACCGATTTGTTCGTCAAGAGAGAAGGAATCCCTGGATGATCAGGGTCCGCCGCCAACCCGGTGTCGTATTGTTTGATCGCTTCGTCGTAATTCTTTGCTTGTAGCGCTTTGTTGCCGCTAATGAAGGCGTCGTTAATGACCTTGTTGGCGTTGGAAGTCTTCTCGTTTTCTTTTGCGATTTCTGCATTCTTCTTCGCCATCTCAGCGGCCTTGGCTTTATCCTCGGCGCTACTGCCGCTGCTACTGCTGTTGTTTGCCGACGTATCGCTCTTTGCCGCGGCGTATGCTTCTGCCTCGGTCAGCTTTTTGCCGTCGCCGGGCGTTAGCACGATATCAACGGATTGATCTGCGCGCGCCTTGACGTTGGCCTTGGTTGCTGGGCTTGCGCCCGGCGCGCTGACTGCCACCGTGTAAGTGCCCACAAACGGTAAGCCGGCGAATATCCACTCACCTTTCTTGTCGGTCTTGGTGTGATAGGCCGACTTGATATCGGTGCGGTACACGTCGACGGTGGCATTTACGACCGGCGTTTGAGTGCCGTCTGCGGCAGCGAGTTTGACCGAGCCGCGCATCTGTTCCAGTTGCGCCGACGCAACCAGCGCGCTGGAAAATAGAACTGCTGTTAGTACTAAAAGACTGAATACATAAGAACGACGCATGTTAATTCCTCCAAAGGCTGGGGCTCTCATTGGGCCAATCTGTAAGATGCCGGGTGGTATTGGTAAGTTGCGCCCTAAACCGGCTTTAACTTAATCAGCCACCCGCTCAGTGTCAAGCATAGGGAATCGGATCGACAACGCCGGCTGCGGCGAACGCGCGCAGCCTCAATGCACACGAATCGCAACGGCCGCAAGCAGTGGTCTCCGATTGATAACAAGACCAGGTCAACTCGAGCGGCGCATTGAATTCCAGGCCGCGTTTGATTATTTCTGACTTGCGCAAATTGATGACGGGCGTGACGATTTCTATGTTCGTCTCCGGCTTGGTTCCGACATCGATTGTCTTCTGAAACGCTTCATAAAATTCCCGCCGGCAATCCGGATAGCCCGACGAATCTTCCGCGACTGCTCCTATATATATGCGAGTTGCGCCAATCACCTCGGCCCAACTGGTGGCAATCGAGAGCAGATGCGAATTGCGAAACGGAACGTAACTCGTCGGAATCTCGCGCGACGCGAGATTAGCCTCTGCGACCTTGATACTGCGATCCGTTAACGATGAACCTCCGATACTCTTCAAATATCCGATCGATACGGCCAGCCGATTTTTTACCTCGAAATGATCCGCGAGATCGTTGAACGCTTTTCGCTCGCGGGCTTCGGTGAGTTGGCCGTACGAAACATGAAGAAACGCCAATTGTTCGTTCTCTTTGTTAGCGATCGCAGCCGTCACGCACGAATCCATGCCGCCGGAGACCAGGCAGACGGCGAGCGAGCGATTGACTTCGGTTCCTGCGCGATCGTTTATCTCAGTGCTGCCGCCCATCTATTTTCATTGAGGTTTGGCATCTGTGGCCGTGACGATCTTTTGAGCCACATAGCGGCTCCTGAATTTAGCCGTGGGTTTCAACCCACGAATCATGTCCACCGAATGTGAATGCGTCGCGTAGCGACGCCTGAATCGCTCGAAGCGTCGATGTCATTCGTCCGACGCTACGATCCATTAACCGTTCGATGGCCGTGGGCTAAAGCCTGCGGCCACTCATTCCTTCGCTACGCGATGTCCAAAGACAGATGGTCAAATCTGTTTGCCTGTCCCTTACACCCCATGCACATCCGCGCCCCAGATGTACTTGTGTAATTGCAACTGCAAGCGTACTTTCAGCCCACTCTGAACGATCCAATCCGCCAGTTGTTGCAGATCGATCTGGTTCCATGCGGGCGAAATCAATACTGCTTTGGCGCGTTCCTCAAGCTGATACTTCGCGATGACCTGTTGGGCGAATTCCCAATCATTGCGATTCGCGATGACAAATTTTACTTCCTCTTTGTCGGCGCGTAGCCGATCCAAATTCGGCCAATGATTTCTTTCCGATTCTCCCGATGCCGGACACTTCACGTCGAGGATGATCTTCGCTCGCTCATCCACGTCTTTCGTCGAGACGTAGCCGCCAGTTTCAATCAGCACCTCGTAATTCAGATCGCAGAGCCGCTTTATTAATTCGAACGCTTCGCGCTGGGCCAGAGGTTCGCCGCCGGTCACTTCGACCAGCGAGCAACCAAACTCGCGCACCTTTTCAATAATTGCTGCGATAGTTAAATGATCGCCGCCGGTGAACGTGTACTCGCTGTCGCACCAGGTGCAACGCATCGGACATCCGGTCAGACGGATGAAGCTACACGGCCGCCCCGCATGAGTCGATTCTCCTTGAATTGAGTGAAAGATTTCTGTGACGCGGAGCACGTGACGATTCTAGATTTTAGATTTGGGATTGTCGATTTGAACGCCAGGATGCAGCCGCCGGGGAAAAAGGCTCATCCAAGATGATGCGTTTCCTAAAAAGAGCGCGATTTTGGGACTTGAAGCGTGATAGCATAATCGTTCGTAATTAGACTAATTTCTTTGAGCCTGACCCCGAACCAGATTGATGAGTTGATGCTTGCCGGCGCCCGGCGCACGCTTACACGCGCGGCAAATTCGCGCGCGGTTGCGCCTGAGAGTTTGGCGACGCGATTACGTGTTTCAGCCGACAAGTACTTATTCAAACACGATGCGTCAGCCGATGCCACCGCGGTGAATTCATTTCTCGATGGCTTGCACGCGGACGACCTTTGTTTGGTAATTGCGTGCGAGTGCGGCGACGAATCGGCGTGGAGTGAGTTATTCGAAGGATTCGGCGCAACCGTTCGTTCTGCGGCGCGGGCCGCAAGCTCGAATGAAGTGATGGCGGACGATTTGGCCCAGTCGATTTGGGCCGAGCTTCATGGTTTGAAATCGCGCGACGATGGCCGGCCGAGCGGCAAGCTCGCCTATTATTCCGGCGTCGGCTCGCTGGGTGGATGGCTACGCGCCGTCGTCGGACAATTAGCCGTCGATCAGCATCGCCGGCAGACAAAGCTGGTTCAGCCAGAAGAAGATTCCGATCTGGATCGAATGGCGCTCGACGATGGCGACGCGAATGGCGACCATCCATTCCATGCGTCCGCTACGCCCGAGGAACTGCTTTCGATCACTCTGGCGTCGACGGATGTAGAAAGAGCGCTCGGCCAAGCCTTGGCGGAACTTGCTGACGAGGACCGGCTGCTGATGAAGTTGTACTATTTCGATGGCCTACGGCTTCGCGAAGCCGGCGCGGTCCTGGGAGTTCACGAAGCGACGGCGAGCCGGCGTTTGACGCGCATCCACAGTGAGGTGCGACAAAAAGTCGAGGCGATCTTGATGAAGGAACATGGTTGGACGAAGGCTGAAGCAGCGCGTTCATTATCGGAAGTTGCATTGCATTTGCAGACAGACGTCGAACCCATGTTGGTGACAAAGTCTAATTCGACGCTACAGGGTTCAATCAACTGAAGAAGTTCGCAAGAATTATCGATGGCCGACGTTCAATAAGTGGCAGTAATCGGATTTATTCATAAGCAGTGACACCTAACGACCAACAAATTGACTTACTGATTCGGCGGTTTGCAAAAGCCCCGGCCGCGCCGGCCGGCGGCGCCGATCATTTGGACGCGGATGAGCTGAGTGCGTTTGCCGAAGGCGCGCTGCCGGCGGCGGCGCGCGCGCGCTACGTGTCGCATCTCGCCGACTGCGATCAATGCCGCCGGCAGGTTGCCGATCTGGCAATTGCTTCAGGGGCAATGACTCGGGTTGGCGAAACTATCGCTCAAAAGCCCGAGCGTCGAAATTTCTGGGCAACGCTCTTCGGACCGCGGGCGCTGCGTTACGGTGCGGTCGCGGCCATCTTGGTGATCGTCGCGGGCGTGGCCTTCATCGCTCTGCGTCGTCGATCGAACGAATCAGAATTAATTGCAGTCAACGAGCAGGCACAACAAAAGCCTTTCAATGCCGTTAACCCGGCAAGCGAGACGAACGGTGGGACCACGCAAACCAACAACGGCGGTGTGCGAGCACCTTCGCTTTCGCAAACACCGCCTGCCTCGACGGGACAGTCTTCAACAAATCCGGAGCCGTTGACGCGCGAGGAGACGAAGGCGCCTGACCTGGCACTAAGACCGGAACCGGCAAAGGAGGCGGCGACCGAGAAGAAAACCGAATCACTGGTAACGCAATCGCAGCAATCGTATGCGCCCGCCCCGCCGGGCGAAGCGCAGAGTGGGGGACGTAGTCAAAGTCAAACTCAAAGTCAAAGTGGGTTTGGACAGTTGAGCGGCGGGGCCGCCGGAAAGGTTCAGGCCGCAGACAAAACTCAGTCTGAGGATCGCGAGCGTGACGCAAAAGATCTGCGTCTCGATGACCGAGCGCATCAATCGAACCAACCGCAGGTTGCCGCCACGCGACGCCCGGCAGATGAAAAGCAGAGGGGCGGTCCCAGTCGCAACATGGATAACGTGGCAATCAATAACCGCAACTCGAATGAGGTGGCGACGGCTCCGAAGAAATCCGACGGCTCCCCTGCGAGCGTCGCGGAATCTTCGCAAACCCGTTCAGTGGGTGGCCGCAAATTTATGAGACAGGGAAACGCCTGGGTCGATCAAAAGTTCAAATCCTCGATGGCCATCAAGACCATTTCTCGTAGCTCGGACGAGTTTGCCGCGCTCGATGGCGGCTTGCGATCAATCGCTCAACAACTCGGCGGCGAAATTATCGTCGTGTGGAAAGGCAAAGCGTACCGGATTCAATGAATAGTAAATCTTAAAATCGTAAATCGTAAATCGATGTGAACCAGCTCGCACGTCGCATCGTATCCAGTCGAGGAGCGGTTCTTTTCTATTTACGATTCACGATTTACTATTAACTTCTTATGTTTTGTCCTTCCTGCGGCGCGGAATCGCGAATTGATCTAAATTACTGCAATCGTTGCGGTGCAAATCTTGGCGCGGCGCTCGCATCACCTGTTGAGATTGCCCCGATCAGCCTCACCAAACCACTCATCATTGTCGGACTGCTCCTTGTGCTGATAACGATGGGTGGCTTGGCTGGCGTAGTTTCTGGCACGATCGAAATGATCAGAGCCGGGGGTAAAGAAGTCTCGGCGGCAATTCCAATCTTCGGTATGCCGACGATTCTTGTCATTGACATCCTATTGATACGTTTGCTTTCAAAGTTGGTGAGCGCCGCGCTTCAATCCAACCGAGCGGTACCCACAAAACTCACTTCCACGCACGCTACGCAACTGCATTCTTCCAGGGTCGCAAAAGCACACCTTGACCCGGCCGCAAGCGTTACTGAAAACACTACCCGATTTTTTGAACAGTACAATCCGGCATCCGCCGCCGAGCCCATCCCGATGAAAAAGCGAAGCGATAAGTAGCCCGTTTGCTCTCGTAATTTCGACTTGGTAGAGTCTGTCGCGCTCGCTGATATTCACCTCGAGGTTGTTTCAGAAATGCGCTCTGCTCAGAAACTTTTTCGTCGCATGGCTGCGGTCTGCTTGTTCGCGGCGATTGCTTTTCATTCGAATCTTCTCTGCTCAGCTATTCACGCCCAGGAAAAAGGCAACGTGCGAGGCTCTGCTCGCACAAGTGGCGCGCGCGAGCCGGTTAATCCGGAGATCGCAAGAATCGTCAAAGAGATCGATCCGAAGAACATCGAGAATACCATTCGCAAACTCGTGAGCTTTGGAACGCGCAACACTCTATCTGAGCAAGACAATCCGAACCGGGGCATCGGCGCGGCGCGTGACTGGCTCTACGCCGAATTTAAAAAAGCCGCCGCCACCTCAGAAGGACGGATGACGATTGAAAAACAGACCTTTGAACAGCCCAAGGCCGCGCGTGTGCCCCAACCAACGCTGCTGACGAACATTGTCGCGACGCTAAAAGGGATGCAGCCTGAATCGGTGAATCGAGTTTACGTCGTCAGCGGCCACTACGATTCGATGTGCAACAGCCCAACCGATGCGAAGTGCGAGGCGCCCGGGGCGAACGATGATGCGTCGGGTACTGCGGCGGTTTTGGAGATGGCGCGCGTGATGGCGAAGTACAAATTCGATGCGACCATCATCTTCATGACCGTGCCCGGTGAAGAGCAGGGCTTGCTCGGCGCAACTCACTTTGCGGAGGAGGCAAAGAAAGCGAACATGGACATCGAGGCCATGTTCACGAACGACATCATCGGCAGCTCGCTCGGGGGCAACGGTGTGCACGATCCGCACACGGTCCGCGTCTTCTCGGAAGGCGTGCCGGACGAGTTTTCCGGCGATGCCAATAATCCGCGCGGCCTCTCTCAAGCGACGCTGGCGACTCTGCGGACAAATGGCGGCGAGAATGATTCGCAATCGCGCCAACTCGCGCGATTCATCAAGGAAGTTGGCGAACGTTACGTTCCGTCAATGAAAGTCTGGATGATTTACCGTCGCGATCGATACGGCCGTGGCGGCGATCATCAACCGTTTCTTGAACGAGGTTATGCGGCGGTGCGTTTTACTGAGCCGAACGAAGACTATCATCATCAACATCAAAACGTGCGCGTCCAGGACGGCGTTCAATACGGAGACTTGCCGCAGTTCGACGATTTCAATTACATCGCTGACGTCGCGCGGGTGAATGCCGCGTCTTTGGCGGCCCTGGCGTTGGCGCCTGCGCGACCGAAGGCCGTTACCTTCCCGACCAGCCTCTCGAACGACACTCCCATAAAGTGGGATGCCAATAAAGAGCCGGACTTGTCGGGTTATGAAATCGTGTGGCGTGACACAACGGAAGCGACCTGGACGCATTCGCAACCGGTCGGGAACGTGCTGACATTCACGATGAAAGGTATGTCCAAAGATAACTATTTCTTTGGGGTCCGCGCAGTTGATAAAGACGGTAACCGCAGCCCGGTTACATATCCGCGTCCGGCGCCGCGACAGCCACGGCCCGATCAAAACACCCAGCAGTCGCCTCCCTGATCCTTATCCTACTCGACACCGGCGCGTTCGGATGGTTTGCGTTGAATGATTCTTGCTTGGTATCGCCAAAATTCGGCAGAGTTTGGAAGGCTAGTTGCGACCAGCCTTCTGTTGCGGGTGATCTGGCGGCGGTCCTTCGTCAATAGCTGCAACGCGTTGTTGCCCGCGCGAGTCGAATGTCCCTGCTGTGGCTGGAGCGGCAATCGGTTTCTAGACTATATCGAAGCTGGTTATTCAATTCGTAACATCGAGTGTCCGCAGTGTGGCAGCCACTCGCGCCACCGCGCGCTGTTTCTTTGGTTAAGGAACGATTTTCAAATTGCGCAGAAGTCGGGAGCAGCGTTGATCTTTGCGCCCGAAAGGGCCTTGGCGACACTCTGGTCCAGCGCTCCGAATCTGCGGAAGTTCAAAATCGATATTGAACCTGTCCGCGACGTTGAGATGCTGGCGGACGTGATGTCCTTGCCGTTTGCTGACGAAGTCGCAGATCTCATCTGGTGTCATCACGTGCTGGAGCAGGTGCCGGATGATCGTCGCGCGATGCGCGAGCTGCGACGCGTGTTGAAGAAACAGACGGGCCAATTGATTCTCTCTGCGGGCCCGGTAGCTAAATCGCTCACCCGCGAGTTTGCAAATGCCGGTCAGCATTTTTCGGGAAATCGGCGAAGCTATGGAATGGATCTGCCGCGACGGCTGGGTGAAGCCGGCCTCGAGGTTACGCAGCTTTACTGCGAAATCAGCGAGCAGGATTCTCGGCGCTATGGAATACTGAAGGAGCCTTTCTTCCTTTGCCGAAAAGTTTAATCTATATAGAACTCCTGCGGCCGCGGCTCATACCTGTCACTGAGTGAAGGCTTCCACGTTACCTCTTCTGACGGACGCAGAAATCGCCGCCACTTGCCCACCCAGGTCGTGAGTCCCGAAACACGCGCGGCGAATAATACGACATCGTCGTCACTGGCAATCACGGTTCTGCTCAGAGCGTAAACTGGAGTGCTCTGAGAATTCAGACCATTGTCGTTGGCGATGGCCCCGGAATAGCCGGAGGACTCCGCGAGCCGCGAAATTGATTCTGACGTTTGTCCGAAAGGAAAGGAGACCGAAAGTGGAATTTGCCCGAGATTGCTTTCAATAATCGTGCGCGATTTCGTCAGTTCGTTAGCAGCCTGTTCCCGGGACAGGTCCGAGAGTCGTACGTGCGAGCAAGTATGGGAGCCAATCTCAATTCCGGTGGCGAATAATTCTCGAATTTGATTCCAGTTCAGAAACGACTCGCCATTTGGGACATAGCGGGCATCGGCGTGGTCGGTGATTACAAAAACCGTCGCCGGCAAATTTCGCTCACGCAGATGCTGTGCTGCGACAGAATAAAAGTCCTCGAATCCATCATCGAAAGTCAGAACGACCGAGTAATCCGGCAAGCTGTGACTGTTACGCCTGGCGGCGAGATAGTCCGCCAACGACACGACGTTGTATCTTTTTTGCAGATAGTCAAGATGTCTAACGAACAGTTCTTGCGGAAGATGTTGCTTGTGCGGATCGCGATTAACTGGCTCGCTGGTGACGCTATGATAACAGACGATCGGAACCCGTTTCCGATGCCACCATGAGACGAGGCGCAAAACGCCAGTCGAGTAAAGTAGGGCAAAGAGAAGCTTTTTCATTTATCCCGATGCGCCGCGCCGATCTATGCCGCGCGCCCATAAACAATTACACGCGAGTCCGGCAAGAGATTCGCGCTACGATACTCTCAGGGGTCTGTGGAAGGTCAGCAAGAATACTACAACATCAGAAATAAACAAAGATGAATCGCTTCACTATTTTCGCATTTACCAATCTTGGTGTGCCCAAAAAGAACGGGTGCCGCGTTCTTGCCAACGCAGCACCCTGCTTGTAATCAACGCATCGGAGAAGTCCCTTTGCCCAGTTCTTCCCGGCGTTGGTAGTTTAGACGTGACAAGTGAGTCGGTGGTCTAAGAAATTTGCGCGAATATCGGAATGCGTCGGGGCGTTGAACCTGGACGGCTGCGCTAGCCCGCGCGATAATCGGTGATGCAGCTTTTTTCGACCGTCTTTCATCGAAGTGCGTCTAACGAAACGTTGGCCGTAAGATTAGTAGGCAATAGAGGAAAAGAATTATGACCAAGAGTTCAAGTTACCGATCAAGACTGCGAATCGCGACCGCCGTACTGACGATGCTCTCATTGGCGGTTACCGCGCTGGCAACACTGACCAGTGGCCAGACGATGGGCGCCGGTGCGAAAGAGTCGAACGCTGCGCTATCTGCGGATCAGCGAATTCTGCATGTGCTGAATCGGCTTGGTTTTGGCGCTCGGCCGGGCGACGTCAACCGCGTCAAGGCAATGGGCGTTGACA
>DASQYL010000092.1:0-8654 GCA_035639235.1 Pyrinomonadaceae bacterium
TGCGGCACGCCGTCCTCAAGCAGGCGAATGTCGTTCTGTTGCAGCGTGGTGACGTAACGATTATGTTTGTCGGTCGCAGTAAAAAGCAGATTGGTGAGATCGGTTTCGGTCTTGATTACGTCGACATCCTGATCGGGCATTGGCGTAGGTTTGGGATTTTGCGCGGCGGCGTTGGAAATGAAAATCAGAAAAGCAACGCAGATTGAAAATTGAAAAATGAAGATTGCAAATTGCTTTAGACCGGCTTTTGGTTTTTGGCTTTTGGTCTTTGACAAAGATCGAAGACCAAAGACCCAAGATCGCCTCATTAATTTGCAATTTTCATTTTTCAATTTTCAATTTGCAATTTCTCGTCAGTAGGCCATTGCGACGCGTCCGTTCGTCTTCGCGCCCGCAGCTTCCTGAGCAATCTTGACGCCGACGCTGGCGCCGATGCGGGTTGCGCCGGCCTCGACCATGGCGCGCGCATCGGCCATGCTCTTGACGCCGCCTGACGCCTTCACACCCAATTCTGCGCCGACCGTGCGGCGCATTAAAGCAATGTCGGCAACGGTGGCGCCGCCTTTGGAAAATCCGGTCGAGGTCTTGACGAAATCAGCGCCGGCATTCTTCGCCGCTTGACACGCGCGGACTTTTTCATCGTCGGTCAGCAGCGCAGTTTCGATGATCACTTTGCAGGTCACGTCGCATTCGTGCGCAACCTGAACGACAGAGCGAATGTCATGTTCGACCAGACAATCGTCGCCACTCTTGAGCGCGCCCACGTTGATAACCATGTCGACTTCTCGCGCGCCGTCCATGATCGCGCGCCGGGCCTCGTAAGCCTTCACATCGGGCAAGGTCGCGCCCAGCGGAAAACCAATCACGGTGCACACTGGCACGCCGCTGCCTTGCAGGTGGCACGCGCACGCGCGCACCCAGGTCGGATTCACACAGACGGAAGCGAAATGATATTGCGCCGCTTCTTCACACAGATGTTTGATTTCATTTTGCGAAGCGTCGGGTTTCAATAGCGTATGATCGATCAAGCTGGCCCAATCGCGCGCCGAAGCAGTCTGGCCCAGCACCAAACCGATGCGCGCTGCGCCTGCGTCAACCACGCGATGCATGCGCTCGGGACAGCGATGAAAGCACTCAGACGTGCAGCCGCACATCTTCGCCTGATCGTCGGCGTGGCCGTTCAGACGCGCGTAGATGACGTCGGTAATCTGCTCGACTAATTGCTCAAAATCGCCGTTGCTTGAGTAGGGCATGATGACCGGGACATTTTAGCATGAGGCATGTTTGGAGTACCGCCTTCAGGCGGCCGTCCGCGAAGCGCCGCCTAAGGTACGCCGAGCTCATCGCTGATACTGACGCTCGATCGCTTCGATCTTCCCAACGCGTTTGCGATGACGGTCTTCGGTAAGATCGGTCGAGAGCCATGCGCGGACAATCTCGCGCATTTGATCGTTGGTGATCGTCTTGCTGCCGAGCGTCAGCACATTTGCGCCGTTATGTTCGCGTGAGTTGCGCGCAACTTCGACCGAATAACAAGCCGCCGCACGCACGCCGGGAACTTTGTTCGCAGTCATTGCCGAACCGACGCCTGCGCCGTCAATCACGATGCCGACGTCTGCCGAGTGATCGGCTACGGCGCGCGCGACAGCATGCGCGAAGTCGGGATAATCAACCGCGCTTTCAGAATTCGTGCCAAAATCATTAACGCGATGACCGAGACTGGCGAGGAGGGTCTTCAATTCTTCTTTCATGGCAAAGCCGCCGTGATCGGCGCCCACCGCGATTGTCTTGTGCTGATTCGATCCACTGCGCGGCACGCGCCGCACGATTTCAATGCCGCGCTCGTTGACAATGTCAGCCGCAAGCGGAGTCAAACGAGCGTTCTCAGCGAGGCGCAGGACTGCGCCGCGCTCAAGTCCGCGCACGTCATCTTCGGTGATGACGAGTTTCGCCGATTCGTCGCGGGTTACCATTACGTTAGTCCGATCGTTTAGAGGCGGGCTGGCGCCCGCCATCTTTGATGGAGATTCGGAGGAAGATTCAGGCAGCGTCTTGCTCAACACGTCGCGCACCAGCGCGCGCACTCGATCTCTGGTTGCTTCGTCAGCCATTCGTTCTTCGCTCCGTACGAGCGATTGACAATCGCCCAGCCATTTATGGCTGAGTATGGTTCGTAGATCTTAGTCTTCGCGAAGTCACGACAACGTTTGTCGTGACTTCGCGAATGGAAAGCTTTAGGCATCCTAACCCCAGCGCTGAAGCGCTGGGCTATTTTCAAATGTCCCTACGGGACGAAGAAGACCGGCGCTCAATGCGGCAAGCAAAGGGCCCATTTACGCCAGCGTTTCATCCCGCAAATCCAACAATCGTCCCGCCGACGCGATTACTTTTCCGCCTTTCAATTTGAAATCAATCCGCCCGACGTAGATGCCGCTCTTGCCGACCTGAAAGACGATCGTGTCTTTGCCTTCGGGATTTTTTTGCAGCACGGGCTTTTCCATGAATGTGTGCGTGTGGCCGCTGGCGATGAAATCGATGCCGCTGACTTGCGCGGCCACCTGCGTATCGCCGATCTCGTTGTTCTTCGTATTTGTGTAGTAACCGAGATGCGACATGCCCACGACGAGCTGGCACTTCTCCTGTTCGCGCAGCAAACGCACCACTCCGCGGGTCGTCTGCACCGGGTCGAGATACTTAACACCCTTAAAATTATCCGGTGTGATGAGGTTGTCAGGACTGATGCCAAGCCCGAAGAGTCCAATGCGAACTCCCGCGAGCGTGCGCACGACATAAGGTTTCACGCGCGATTCGAGCGGGGTACCACGAACATCGTAGTTGGTCGAAACAAAATCGAAATTGGCGAACTTCATCGCTGCGGCGAGCCCCGCCACGCCATTATCGAAATCGTGATTGCCCAGCGTGCCGACGTCGTAGCCAATCATCGACATCGATTTGTATTCGACTTCGCCTTTAAAAAAATTGAAATAGGGCGTGCCTTGGAAGACATCGCCCGCATCGATCATCAGCGTGTTCGGATTTTCTTTGCGGATGCGCTTGACGAGCGTGGCGCGCCGCGCGACGCCGCCTTTGCCGCCATATTGCTTGTCCGTGGCTTCGATGGGATCGATCTGCGAATGGGTATCGTTCGTATGCAGAATCGTGATGAGGGATTCGTCCGCGGCAACATCGAGCAATGGTGTCGCTATCGGCGACCACGGCGAGATCAAATTCGAGAGCCGCCGAGGAAACGCGAGCGCCGCGCCGCCGAAGAGCGATGTTTGCAGAAACCGTCGTCGATTGATCATTGGAGCATCTCCTTCTGGCCCGTAGTTGAGTTTCGATCCAATGAAAATCGGCCGTCAAGATTCGGTTTGATTTCGCGCCCGGCAGCAGTCTCTTTCTCAACGTAATCGATGATCGCGTCACGGATCGTCAGACCCAGCGGCTCGATCTTCTGAGCGTGCCCCAGGACAGAATAATTGCCTTCAGTCTCGGATCCGTTGCCAGTGCGCTTCCAGAGATAATCGATGCAGATAACTTTGTAGGTCGCGGCTTCGTCGATCTCCTGTTCCTTACCATCAACGAGCAAGCGTGCGCTCTCGAACTGCGGCTTGTTGTCGGCATCGTTGACGTACTTGATGCGCGCGCCCGCCTGCGCATCGCGATGCGAGACGACTTGTTTGAGCAACGTCACAACTTGCGCGCCGGTCAGATCGAATTCGACCAGCGCATTTTCAAACGGCAGCAATTCCCAGATGTCCTTTTGCCGCAGGTCTCCTTCGGGAATCGTGCTCTTGCCGCGCAGGCCGCCGGCGTTGGTGACCGCAAGCGCGACTGATGGTCCGAGCTTCCGACGCGCCTCAAAAAGAATTCCGTCAGTCACGAAATTGCCGAGTGAGCCGGCGCCGATGCCGCCCTTGCGCAATTCGCCTTTGAGTTTGCCAATAACGTTTTCAATCTCTCGGACTTTCGGCGCATAGACGGCTACCATCTGATCGACAGCGAGGTCGTCGGGAATCGATGAATCGATTACCGTCTGATTAACGCGCGCATGAACATCCGCGCCGCCGGTGGGCGCGGGCGTTGATTGCGTTTTCGCCGCCGGCTGACTGAAACCGGGAATTGCTCCCAGGCACAGAACTGCGAACAGTAACAGCCCGTAAGATGAAACGCCGCGGGCTCGTTTTCTAGTAAAGTTAGTCATCGTTTGTTGTGCAGAAGAAGTTCCGTTTTGAAAATATAACAAGTCAGAGACTCGCCTTTGATTGACCTCACGCGGAGAGCTTCAATAGTATCGCGCAGCATCGATAGACGCGCAATCTTTGAAGGGAAGCGAAAACAGTGGCAACATCTGAAGCACGCATCATGTCCGAGTTCGGCAATCCAAATCTCGAAGTCCTGATCAGCGCGGACGAGATTCAACAGCGCATTCAAGAAATGGGCGCCGCGATCGCGCGCGATTATTCCACAAAGAATCCTCTGATGATTGGGGTGCTGAAGGGAGCGTGTACGTTTCTCAGCGACTTGATTCGCGCCGCGGACATTCAACTCGGGATCGAATTCATCGCGATATCGAGTTATGGCGCGAGCACGCGCACGTCCGGAGAAGTTCGCATTCTCAAAGACCTCGATGTAGCGATCGAAGGCCGTCACATACTCGTCGTCGAAGACATCGTCGATACCGGGCTCACTCTGAGTTACTTGTTGGCGAACTTGAAATCGCGTGGCGCGGCGAGTGTGAAGCTGGCGGCGCTGTTGGACAAATTCGAGCGTCGCGAAAAAGAAGTGCCCATCGATTATCTCGGCTTTAAGATACCGGACAAGTTCGTCGTGGGCTACGGACTCGATTTCGCCGAGCGTTATCGGAACCTACCGTTCATTGGCGTGGTGAAGGATCCAAACGCTTAGGAGCGCACGCATCCTGCGTGCGGTTCGCCGACATCCCTGTCGGCGCCGAATCAAAACTGCTTCCCGTAATAAACGAACAGCTCGTTCTTCCCGCGCCCGTGATTCGCGATCGCATAGCCACCCGTAAGCGCCGTGGTCCTGGTCGTGACGATCGAGATTCCGGGACTCACATATCCCAGACGGTTATCGCCGCTGAACCAATCGACGAGCAAGCTCACGCGCTTAACGAGCGGTTGTTCGTATCCTACGATGCCCCCAAATTTATTTCGCTCATCGGCCGTCGCGCCGATCAGCGCAAAACCCCCGGCGGTGAAGCGTGGCCCGTTATTACCATTCAGTTTCTTGCTGCCCACGACGTAGCATTGGCCCAAAGTGTCCGAGCCGCCCCGATACACGATCGGCAAATATAGAATGCAGCCAAGCGCCGCCGCGGTCTTGCTCGCCTCACTGCTGTAGAACTGCCATTTCACGTTCGGCTGTACTTCGATCGGCAACTGCTCGTGCGCGACGTGCGTGTACGAGACGTTGACGCCCACTTCTAGCTTACCGGGAATGCCAATCACCACACGCGGTTCATAAGTTTGAAATGAGCCCTGCCGTTGCCACGCGTAGTTCGTCAGAAAGTCCATCTCGCCATAGATCTTCCTGGCCGCGACGACGTCCGTTGAGGGCACGTTCATGATTGTGCTTTGTGCGAAAGCGGACGAGGCGCTCAATAACAATACCGCGAAGCTTAAGAGAATTGCTCTGAGATTCATCTTGAGGTTCACCATCTTATTGTCGACGAATCTGCGCAAGTGTGTCAGAAGCCCGACCGTTAGGGAGGGCAGCTACAGGTACGCGTACCTATGAAGGAGCGGGCTCCGGCGAATAGCCCTCCCTCACGGTCGGGCTTCTGATACGAGTTCGCCGAGAAAACTCTGTCCGGCGTTAAGTGTAAGATCAAAGTTTTCGGCGATCGTTCTGCCGATGTCTGAAAGAGAATTGCGTGTGCCGAGATTCACCCCGGCTTTCGCTTTCTTTCCATAAACGATTAAAGGCGCGAATTCCCTGGTGTGATCGGTGCCGGGATAAGTCGGATCGTTTCCATGATCGGCGGTAATCATTAGCAGGTCGCCGTCGCGCATCGCGTTTTCGATCTCGGGCCAACGCGAATCGAAATGTTCGAGCGCGCGCGCATAACCTTCGGTGTCGCGGCGATGGCCGTAGAGCATATCGAAATCGACGAGATTCGAAAAAATCAATCCGCGTGTGTCGCCGTTCAGCGCCTTGATTGTTTGATCGATCGATTGTTCGTTGTTCTTCGCCGTCAGGTCCTGCGTCACTCCTTGCGAATCGTAGATCGAAGCGATCTTGCCGATCGAAACGACGTCCAATCCGTGATCGCTGAGTAGCGGCAAGAGATTTTCGCACGGCGGCGGCACGGCGTAGTCATGACGATTCTCGGTCCGATAAAAATTGCCGGGTTCACCGAGAAATGGACGCGCAATTACGCGGCCCACTTCATGCTCACCGCGCAGCATGTTGCGCGCGATCTCACAAATTTCATAAAGCCGATCGAGCGGAATAACCTGTTCGTGCGCGGCGATCTGGAAAACTGAATCAGCCGAAGTGTAAACGATCGGCTTCTTCGTTTTCACATGTTCTTCACCTAACTGTTTGATAATTTCCGTGCCGCTCGCGGGAATGTTGCCGAGCACCCCCGGCACACCGGTCCGCGCTACGAACTCATCGATCAATGTCTGCGGAAAACCATTTGGATAAGTTGGAAACGCGCGCTCGAGAATGATCCCGGCCATCTCCCAATGCCCGGTCGTCGTATCTTTGCCATTTGATTTCAGCGCGCACTTGCCGTAACCACCACGCGGCTTATCAATCGCTGCTACCCCAGCCAACGGACGAATGTTTCCCAAGCCGAGGCTTTGCAAATTCGGTAGATTCAATTGCCGTGATTCGCAGATATGACCAAACGTGTCCGAACCGGCGTCGCCCCATTCCGGCGCATCCGGCATCGCGCCAATGCCGGCACCGTCGAGAACGATGAGAGTTATGCGATTAAAATGTGCCATCGAGATTAGGGACGATAAGTTATATAATCAGGCGCATGGACGCAAATGGAACCTACACCTTCACGATGCTCTTCGAACCTGCGGAGGAAGGTGGTTACGTTGTGACGTGTCCTGCGTTGCCGGGATTGGTGACCGAAGGGGATACGAGGGAAGAAGCACGGCGAATGGCGGAGGATGCTTTGGGTTTGTACTTGGAAAGCTTGATTGAGGACGATCTCACACAGCGCCGCATCCTTTTTCAGAATGGAGATTTTTATTGCTAACTCAGACCTATCATGTTATTTAGTCCGCGGCGAGTTGCGGACTTGCCCCTAGCCATCAAAGGCTGCCCCGCTAAACTGAAAACAACTTAACAGCACATTTCTTTATGGCTTTTCCAGTGCGAGCCAGAAGGGACGCCCAGTGCTCGATCCAACGTTTACAGATTCGTTGGATAGATATTAGTTTGCAGTCTTCAGGTGGTTACTGTTCTTGATCTTTGTGGCGACCGCGTTAAAAGTTCTGGATGAGCATCTGCACTTGAAGCATCATTTGAAACAGCTGATAGATTATCTGTCGAAAAAATTCATGCGATAAATCGGCTAAGGCAACCGCCGTGTGTCCTGATGCTCGCCTGTCGTTCGCATTTTTCTGTCGCCCGCTAAAGCGGGCTTTATATTTTTTGTGGGCGTGATCCCCGGGCTACGCTCGCTTCGCTCACTCACCCGGGGCTACATTCTGCCGCCACTCCGTGGCTGGTTGCGTCGGCTCGCACCGGGCTTTGTCTTAAAGAGGTTCTTGAAACTGGCGTGAGTCGGCTGTCGTTCCACTGCTCACTGCTCACTGCTCACTGCTCACTGCTCACTGCTTCGGTGCGTAATAACCGTCGCGTGCCCGCACGGTCGCGTCTTTCACGTCGCGCAGTTCGACTTTGATTTGACGGAAGCGCCCATCGCGAGTTTTGTCTGACGGATAATAGCCGAGGCTGTACTGCGTGCCGATTTCGTTGGCGACTTGCGCGAAAGCGGCGCGCGCATCCTGCAAAGTCGCCGCCGGAAAATTTCGTCCGCCGCTGCTTTTCGCTAACTGGTCCATCTCGTTGCGCGCCAAATTATAAAGCTGGCGGCTGATGTCCATGCGCTCGAACTGGCCCAACTTGCAGAAATCGTCATAGTCCGCCTTTTCGGCTGAAGGCACGAACAAACGGCGAAAGCGTTCCAACTGTTTGGCGGAAAGCGTCAAGCGTCCGTCGTCCTGACAATCTTTCAGCAGACGATCTTCGACGTAATCTTCGGTGCTGACTTGAATGAAGTACGAGGCCACGCCGGCGCGCGCGAGTTTGGCACGTGCTTCTGCAAAATCAGAGTTGCTGGTCGAATCGACACCGTCGGTGAGCGCCACGACTGCGCGTCGTCCGCGAAATTGATCGGTCGGCGGATCGCGAAAGACATCCGCGCCAATTCTCGTGAGCGCGTCGTAGAAAGGTGTGCCATTACTGGTTCGCACGTTCGCGATCGCCGTGCGCAAGACCGTGCGCTTGTCAGTCAATCCAGTGAGAACGTCTACGGTCGCTAACGGACCTTTAGTCGATTGCTCATTATTGAAAGCCACGATCGCAATTCGGTCGCCGGATCTGAGCGCACTGATGAACGCATTCGCGGCATCGCGGATCAATCCGAGTTCTTCCCGCGTCGAACC
>DASQYL010000093.1:0-2230 GCA_035639235.1 Pyrinomonadaceae bacterium
ACTGTCGAAGGAGATCACTGCGGTCACCACTGGTTACGAACGCCAAATAACCAAGAACGACAAGCTGTATTTGTGGCTCAGGGCCGCGCGCGATGTCACTTACGCTGACGGCCATCATGAACTGGAGCAGCTGAACGCCCAGATGTTTCCGGCGACGGGCGACAAGCCCGATCAGATCGTCGCTGACCGCGCCATGTACGATGAAAAGACCGGCATGCTGCAATGCAACGGCAACGTGCAGATCGAAAGGCATGATGGTCTGAAGGTGAAGACCGACTCGTTGCAATTCAATCAGGACACAAAAATTGGCGAGACCTCCGCGCCCGTCAGCTTTGAACGCGAGAATGTCTCGGGCCAATCAGTCGGCGCCTTGGTTGATAACGACAAAAAGCGCCTCGAGCTGAAGAGCAACGTCGCCGTGACGGTCGCTCCTGAAGAATTCAAGAAAGAAGATTCCAAAGATCAAAAGCCTTTGAAAGCGGCGCGCTCGAAACCCGTCAACATTCATGCGGCCCACGCGACCTTCGATCAGGCGACGATGCGTCTGACATTTTCCGGCGGCGCGACTGCCGAACAGGAGCAGGACATCATGAGCGGCGACACGCTCACCGCGATCCTCAGCGACAAGAAGAAACTCGAGAAGATCGAGATGCGCGGCAATTCTTATGTGCGCACGATGGATCCGGGCCATGCCGCCGAAGCGCATTCGATCGACATGGATTTCTATCTCGACAGCGACCAGCGATTGACGAAGGCCTACGGCGCGCGCGACGTGCGGGCGCAAAGTCTCAATGCCGATTCTGACGTGCAACTGACTGGTTCGGACGCAGTGACGCTCGACTTTCAGGCACAGGGCGATCAGAGCGTGCTGAAGGAGATGCGCGGTGAAGGTGGCCGTTCTGTAGCCACGATGTCAGTCCCGAAATCTAAAGCGAACGATCCGCGCGCGGCCAGCAAGCGTTTGACGGCTGACGCGATCAAGATGGATTGGCGAACGAACGGAAAAGATTTGGAGCACGCGGAAGCCGTCGGCAATGCTGAATTATATGTCGAGCCGGTTCAGCAAACCGCAAAAAACGATCGCAAGACGTTGACCGGGCCACGCTTCGATTGCGAGTTCTTCGAAAGCGGGAACATCGCCAAAACGTGCGCGGCGAGCGGCGGCGGCAAGGCCGTGTTCGATCCGTTTCAGCCAACCGACAAGCGCGGGACCCAGACGCTCACAGCACAGAAGCTGATGGCAATCTTTGTTCGTGAGACCCAGGATATCGAGAAGGTCGAGGCTGCGGGCGACGCGAAGTTCCACGAACTCGATCGCAACGGCACCGCGAACAATATCGCTTACACGGCCGCCGATGAAACGGTGCGCTTGCGCGGCGGCGATCCAACCGTTTGGGATTCGCGCGCGCGCACCAAAGCGACTGAGATTGATTCAAACAACGCCACCCATGTTTCTGTCTGCCGCGGCAAGGTCGCGACGACGTATTACAGCCAGGAACAGACGAACGGCGCCACGCCGTTTCGCAAAGTGAAGAGCCCCGTTTATATCTCGGGCGAGCGCGCCGAGATCGATCACGATTCGGGCCGCGCCACTTATAACGGCAATGCGCGTTTATGGCAGGACGACAATTATGTTCGCGGCGATTCGATCACGCTGTATCGTGAAGAGAAACGGATGGAATCCTGGGGCCACGTGCAGAGCGCGCTGTATCAAGCGAAGCAGAAGACGGGCAATTCAACCAACGTCGTACCGGTGTTCGCGACGGCTGAGTTCATGCGCTATTCAGATCCTGAACGCCTACTGCATTACGAGAACAACGTCGATATCAAACAGGGAACCGATCGGATGAGTTCGGCGATCGCCGACGTTTATTTGCAGAAAGACACGAACGAAGTCGAACGGACGGTCTGTCAGAAGAATGTCGTAATCGTGCAGCCGAACCGGCGCGGCACCGGCGATTGGTGCGAATACACTACCGCGAACGAAGTGGCGGTGCTCACGGGCAATCCCGCGCACGTCGAAGATGCCGAGCAGGGGACGACGGACGGCAATCGCGTGACGATGTATCGGCTCGAAAACCGCGTCGTCGTCGACGACACGCGCGGTTCGCAATCACCTGGACGCGTAAGATCGACGCATAAAATTACGAAGCCTTAAGTGTTCGAGAGTTCCCTCTCGTTCTGGGAGAGGGTTAGGGTGAGGGCGTAAGTAGTCGCCGCAAGCTTCGCT
>DASQYL010000094.1:0-3537 GCA_035639235.1 Pyrinomonadaceae bacterium
ATTTAACCTGAGGCGTTGGGATAACATTTCAGCCATGACGAACTGCCCCAGGCAATTCTCACAGCTCGGCACTTTCTTTCCAACCGCAAAAATCGAGAGGAGAATACTGATATGGAAATGGCTAAGGCGGACAGCCTCAAAGAGGAATTGATGGCGAGCAATCCCGAGTTTCGGGAGCTTGCTCGCGAACATGGTCGATACGAAGAGCGTTTGAGCGAATTGTCCGCACTTTCATATCCGAGCGACGAAGAACAGTTGGAAGAAGTTACTCTTAAGAAGAAAAAGCTTGCTTTGAAGGACCAGATGTATTCACTGATGCTGCAGGCGGAAAAGGCAAGCACGACGCACTGAATATCTGTCCGCGCGTTTTGCCGCGCGGCTTTTCATTTCTTATCCTTTTGACGGGGCCAACAGAGATGGCTGTTGCGCCCCGTTTTGTTCTGAAGCGGTTTTAATTCGGAGCTCCGCCTTTAGGCGGGCGCTAACATTACATTCCGCCTAAAGGCGGTACTCCAAACATGGTTCGCGACGGAATTCCATTTGTGATTGCTCCGCTGGTTTTGGCGTTGATTTGTGTGTTGCTCGCGTTTTGGTTTTTGTGGTTCTCGATCGGCGCGGTCTTCCTTTTCCTGGTTACCGGATTTATGGCGTATTTTTTTCGTAATCCGCGCCGGTCAATTCCACTTGAACCGGGAATCGTCGTAGCTCCAGCCGACGGCAGAGTAACAATCGCTCAGCAAGCTACGGCCGAAAACCCCGAGGCTGTGGTCAGCATCTTCTTGTCGCCGTTCGATGTACACATCAACCGCGCGCCCATCGATGGCGAAGTCGTCGATATCACTTATAAAAAAGGGCAATTCCTGATGGCGACAAAGAATGAGTCGCGCTTGCTGAACGAGCAGAATTGCCTGACAATTCAGGGCCCCGAGGTTACCGTTAAGTGCGTGCAAATCGCCGGTGTGCTGGCCCGCCGGATTGTTTGTTGGAAGCGGCGCGGCGAAAGAGTAAAATGCGGCGAGCAGTTTGGCATGATAAAGTTCGGATCGCGCACCGACGTCCTGATGCCGTCTAATGTCGAGGTTCTGGTCAGTGAAGGTACGCACGTGCGTAGCGGCGAAACCATAATCGGACGAATCAAGAATTGAACGTCAGACGATTTCAAACTGAACGACGACTTGAGCCGGCGCCCGCGCCTGCCGGCCGACGCGGCTTGAAGAAGGGCGTTTACATCGTCCCATCGTTCTTCACGGCGCTGAACATTCTGGCGGGGTTTTACTCGCTCATGGCCAGCATGAGCGCCTATCGTTACCTGCTGAATGATTCGATCGACTCGACCAGAATGCGCCTCGACAAGGCAGCGATTGCGATTGGCCTGGCATGGTTATGCGACGTTCTCGATGGGCGTATCGCGCGCATGACGAAGACTGCAACGGAAATCGGTATTCAGCTTGATTCATTAGCCGACATTGTTTCGTTTGGTCTGGCGCCGGCGTTTCTCGCGTACGTATGGGGATATGGCACGACCCTGGAGGGTTGGACGAACGGCAGTCAGTTCGCGTGGTTCGTGTCATTCATGTTCGTGATTTGTGGCGGCTTTCGCCTGGCGCGATTCAATGTGCAAGCATCGCGCCCGCGTCCGTTGGCGGAAGGTACTTCCAAGGTCGATAAGAAGAGTTTCGTCGGTCTGCCTATCCCAATGGCTGGATGTCTCATCGCCGCCATCGTGCATTTCACTCCAACGCCCCTGAAGTACGCGCCGCACAGCGCGCCAGTGCTGGCGGTTGTAATGATGGTGCTGGTGGCTTTCCTCGCGCTATTAATGGTGAGTACGCTGCGGTTTACCAGCCTCAAGGGCGTCGGCACAGGCCGCAAAGATGCGCGTCTCGTAATCGGACTGATCGCGCTAATCGGCTTAATCTATCTGTACTCGCAATGGGTGCTCCTCATCCTGGTCTCCGGCTATCTCGTCCACGGATTATTGTTACGCGGCCTCACTTCCTTCGGCCGTCGCGGCGAAAAGCAACCGCCTGAGATGCGCGAGGTATAACGATCTCTTCAGCCTTATTTGTGATTTGCGTTGGCAAATGCCAACAGTCCGTGCGGAATCGTGATCACCACGAGGTCGTTTATGGCGATGGGCGCGGCGGCGCTGCTGTTCTCCTCACCTAAAGAAAGTGCGTTCGCCGTTTTTCCATCGCGCAGGTTCAGCACAATAGCCTGATCAGTCGAGAAGGGTGTGAATAATGCGCCGTCAGACGCCGTGACCGGACGCGACGAAATTCTGCCCGGCAGTTGTCGTCGCCAAATCAAGACACCCTTAGGCGATAGAAGATAAGCAAAATTGTCGAGCGAAGCCGCCAGCACGCCGTTCGGAACCACCGCAACGGCTTGCACTCCCGCGCCAGTGCGGCGATGCCAAAGAAGTTTCGAGCGGACTTCGCTGAATGCATAGACGTTGTCGTCGTCTGATCCGAAATAGGCTACGTTGTTGCTGACAGCCACGGGACCCAGGATCGCGCCGGCTGTTTTGTATTGCCAGACAACACTTCCAGTCTTTGCATTGAGCGCTCTGACAATTCCCGATTTGCTTCCAAAATAAACCCGGTCGCCAGCCACGGCGGGTTGCGCCATGAATCCTTCTTGATATTGATTGCTCCACAATACGGATCCCGTTCGCTTATCGAAAGCAGAAATGCGACCATCTGCGGTGGCGGCAAACAGCGCGGTAGAATCAACCGCGAGTCCCGCTGAGATAGCTGCCGGGAAAATCCGCATCCAAAGTGTCACGCCGGTTGTCTTACTGAGAGCGCGCACGGTTCCGCCGGCCAATTCATGTCCCGGCTCGCCGTAGCGCTGAGCCACAAATACACTGCGGTCGTCGGCCACTGGGACCGCGGAAAACGCGCCACCCGCTTCAGCCTTCCACTTGAGTTTGCCGTCACTCGCGTTGAGCGCCATTACGACTCCCGAACTCAAAGGCAGAAATACTGTTTCCGCATCAGCGGCCGGGGTTAGATCCGTCGTCTGATCAGTTTGATACCGCCAAATAACCGACAAAGGTTGCGACAGGACCAGCACATCGTCGTTGCGGGCGCGGGGAACTCCTGGAGACAACGCTGAAACCGTCACCAGGAGTGCGATGCCGATTAGAATTGTGTTGCGGCTACGTGAGGATTTTGAATTAGCGTATCTCAAGCGATCCTAATTGTCGATGGCGAGATTTGGCTGGCATCAAACCTCGAATCTATAATCCGCACTTCAGAAGTAACCTGTGGTTTGGACGGCCAATGTAACGCGGAGGTTTTCTTTTTTTGCCAATCGAAAGTCACGAAAGAATAATCATACTCGACTTCGGTTCACAGTACACGCAACTGATTGCGCGCCGCGTCCGCGAAGCTGGCGTTTATTGCGAAATCCTGCCGTTCAATACGGCTTCGGCGGAGATTCACGCAATCAGTCCGCGCGGCGTGATCTTTTCTGGTGGGCCGGCGTCCGTATACGAAAACGGTGCGCCGCACTCCGAGCAGCGATTGATTG
>DASQYL010000095.1:0-7788 GCA_035639235.1 Pyrinomonadaceae bacterium
TAACAAACTGGCGCCGCTGCGTTCGCCGAATGCCATGCGAATATTGAAAAGCGCTACACCGGAGGAGATTGCTCGCGGGGTGCGGGAGATCAATCTTGCCGACCTGCGCCAGCCAAGAACTGCGATTTACGTTGTTATGAACGAGACTCAGGCCAGTGAGTATCGCATCCTGCTTGAATTGCTTTTCGGCCTCGCAGCGATTGAGATGCAGGCCTCGACGCAGAAGGACGCGACGCCGGTTTTGATGGCGCTCGACGAAGCAGGCAACGTCGCTCCGCCAAAACTCCAGGACAAGCTAAAGATCGGCAGATTCCGAAATACACCTTACTTGCTCGGCTTCCAGGACGTTCCACAAATCAAGCGAAAGTTTCAGGAGCACGGCGGCAAAGCCGTCTTAGCCGGAATGAAGAATCAAATCTTTCTTCCCGGAATCGATCCTGAGACAGGAGCCTACGCTTCTTCGATGCTGGGCTCGACCACGGTGCTTTCTCGCACAGAAGTTGATGCGACGGGGACAAAGAACGACGCCGAGCGCGTTTCTGAAAGCCGACGAGATCTTCGACAAGCTCCTGAACTGCGACGCATGGTCAAGTATCGACAGGGCATTGCCATCATTGATACTGCCGATCCGATCCTCTTTCGGTTTCTGCCGCGCGCAGACACGGGCGACATAGCGATCCCGCCCGTGCGTGCGCTTACTGACTCATCATCCTTGGCTGAGGCTGTTGACGCAATGAAGACATTGAAGAATAACGAGACGTCCCAGTCAGAGACTCCGCCGCAGACCGCCGCAGACTCAATTGCCAACACTGACCAGAGTCCGCCGGAGGACAGCAGGAGACCAACCGGAAACAGATCAAGGAAGCGAATTAAGGCTGATCAGCTCAATCTCGACAACCCATCTAAGGAATAAGCCGTTATGCGTGGAGTAGAGGGCAAAACAGGCAAACATCGGTTTGGGTTCTCTTATGCACTTCTGGCGCTCGCCGTTGTGATGTACCTGGGCGTTTGGGCCTATTCCGCGTATGCCGAAGAGTGGCGAGCCAAAGCTGATGTACCGAAGATCGATCCCATACTCAAGATCATAAAAGGCCTGAGACAGTATCAGAAAATGAAAGCAACGTTTCCGCCTAGCTTCAATGAAGTCGAGGCGAGCGTTTGGAAGCATTCTAATCCTCCGGCATTCGATCTCTCCGGGCGTTCGTTTGTCGTTGGGAATTACTACTATCTTTACACCTTCATCAGTCCTACACGTTGCACACTCTGGGCGATTCCTGTCGGCCCGCATATTGAAGAAGCAAACTCTTACTTTCTGGTCCTCACGACTGATGACCGCGAGAAATGGAAAGGCCCATCGCTGGATCTAAAAGAAACCTCTGCGATTTCCGGTGCTCCTACCTATACCCAACTCGCGATGCTGGGAATGATCAAGCAGGACCCACTTCCGCAAAAGAAGAGATAGCTCGTATGGGAGTTTTCTTTCATATTCTTTCAACTGGCGGCGGCGCGGGCGCCAGCCGCATCACCCGCTACATTGCTGAACGAGACAAAGATCTTGCACGCGAAGGACCGGGCTCGCGCCGATTATTCAGCGCAGACCAGGACGACCTTTCCTATCACCGCGCCGATCGGATTCTTGATCCCGAAGGGCACCCTGACAAAGACGACCTCATCCACTTCTCAGTGATGATCGAGGAAGAGGAATTCGACAAACTTGGCGCTACGGAAAAAGAAAAGCAGGCAAGATTCCGCGAAGCTGCTCGGGAAGCGATGAAAGGCATGGCCGCCGAACTCAATGTCGAAGAATTGATCTGGGTCGGCGGCATTCATCGTAATTCTCAAAATCCACACGTTCACATCGTAATGAATAAGGCCGCAACTGAACGCGAAACAGGCAAACCCAAGTGGATAAATCGAATACCGAAACGCCTCCTTCCTCACAGAGAAATGGAGAATGGCCGGGAAGTTATCGTCAACGGCCCGTTGGGGCAGAGATTCGTTGAAGCATTGGAGAAGCAGCAAACACTTTATCTCGAGTCGAGGGAGAAGAAAGCGGAACTGACTCCCGCCGAGAAATGGGAGCAGCTTGCTCGAAAATATCAAAAGAGCCAAGAACGTCACGAGCGAGGAGCAAACCTAGAAAGAGCCGGACGGCCAAACAGTCGTGCGACGTCTACATCACTCGATCGGGGACAAATTGCTGCCAGTTGGGGTGCCAGACGACAAATCTCCGATGATCGCTCCAGCGACTTTCGGATTGTGCTGGGAAAGCGGCTTGAGCTGGAAATGCGACTGGCTTTTGCTGAAGTGTGGCATGACCGTGCGCTGCGGCATGGCGACACGTATCGCTTCGAAGTAGTCGACCAATCAACCGGAGAGGAGCGAAAGATCTCTGACCTTGATGTTCGCCGTCGCGCAGCGGCTCGCGCCTCGCGGTTCAACAACCAGAACCATGACAGCCGGAATCAAGCGATTGACACAGACCTTTCTCGGCACAGCGAAACGCTGCAGCAGCTCGCCGAAGCTCGTGAAACGAAGATTACGGCGCTCGGAAAGGATATAGGCTCACTGCGAGGTGTTCTATCAAAGGTGGAACAGCGAATTGTCCGAGCGCACGAAATGCCTGCCGAAGAATTGACGCCACTAATATCTCGCGACACCTTGTCCGAACTGCAACAACAGGCAATAAAGCTAAGCCTCCCCGAGCGAGCGTCCGAACTTGAAAGACTGAGACTAGCGTTGGCTCGTGAGTACAGTGCCCCGACCAGAACGGACAGGGAAGCGGCAACTTTGGCCGCTCAACTCAATGTTTCGCATGCTGATCTGATGGCCAAGGATGTTCGATTGGAACGCTTTGAAGCATCCGTTCACTTGACGCGGTACGAAGTTGGCGGCGATCGCTGGTCTCTCGCCGAACTAGATAAGCAGATCGCTCGGCGAACAGAAGACACGAAAATAATTCCCGAACGCGCTGCCAGGCTGGATCTTCGATCATTGGCGAGAATCAACTATTCGCCGGCAGGGAGAGAGGCGGCAGCAGCCGAGGTTGAACATCTGAAATACGTCCGAGTCGAGGTTGTGAGACAGATTGAAGAGCGTCGCGCTCCATTGAAAGCAGACCGCGAAGTCGCGCGCGAGATGCTCGACTTGATGGAGAATGCCTACGCTTCGGAGCAACATTCACGAGAACCAGACGCACGAACGATGCCTGAGCCACGGTATGAGAGATTTCATGTTAATGCCCTGGAATCGAGCGCGGAAACTCTGCGCGATCAAACGCTGCTGCGTGAGGTTCATGAATGGGAGAAAGCCGCTTCGAAGGCTGATACCGAGGTCAATTGGGAAGGCAGAGCTGTCGCCCGAGAGATAACGTCCACACTGGCGGTCAACGAAACGAAAGAACGCCTTCAACATTTCCTCGAGAGTCAAAGAGTCGCGTCACTTCATTTGGGTAACCATCGCACCGGCACCCTGCGAGAAGTTGAAGCGAGAAACTTGACTGATCACCTGGTTCGAGCATTAGAAACACGAGATCAGCGAGATTATCGGCAGGCGGTCAAACTCGCCGCGCGAGAGCACCATGGTCGCCTCGTTAGCGACTTCGAAAAGGCTCAGGACTATCACGAGGCCGCACGGGAACTAGCCGATGAGTCGACGGGTCGAGTACCACTCTTCACCGATAAGGAAAAGATCAATTTAGAGATTTATGCCGAACGCCAGAATGATCTGGCTGAAAGGGACAGATTTCTTCAACTCGCTCTCAGTGAAAGTCACAGTCAGGAACAAGATGTCGCGGCTTCTCGATCTCGATAAGTTTGAAAAATGAACAGGCAACGCTAGTACCTTACAGTATGCTGGCCACTTGTACTACAAAAGAAAAGCCGGCCCTCCCACAAGCCGGCCTTTCTTAGTCACAACCAATGATAGGTTGCGGGGCGGAGACTTTCAGCCTCAGCGTGATTCGTGTCCTCACCCCACGATCACAACGCCCTATGTGGGCGCGCACTTTAGATCGCGCCAGAGCGCTTTGTCAAACAGGACAGTACCGCTTGTATTGTACCGGCTTGTTTACATCGCTAGTCTTGATCGCTTAACTGCGCACTCGGGCGGGAATGAAAGTTTTCGCCGATTTCGACAAAAAACCGCGCTCACATTTGACGTCTAAATCGTTTTTCGAAACCAGGCAAGGCGCTGACATGGACATTTCGAGTCGCTGACGCCGCCGGTTGCGGAATCAAAACAAGCTTGGAATTATCCCCACTTCGGCATCCACCCGCTCAATCATTTCCTCGCTGTCGTTCTCAGGAGAGTTAACCGCGCGACCTACAGGATGACTTTTCATCTTTGACGCAGGAAATGGCGTGAGCAATGTTTTCAATACGGCGGGATCGGTTTTCGAATCAAGCCAGACATCATAGGTGTCCGGTTTCAGTATCGCTGGCATTCGATCATGCAGGATCTTAACGAGGTCGTTCGCCGCCGTAGTAATGATTCCACAGGACGTAATAGACGACTCGGCGTTTCTCCATTGATCCCAAATGCCGGCGAACGCAAATGTGGATTCATCGGTCAATTGTAAATAGTGCGGTTGCTTCGATCTGCCGACACTTCTCCACTCGAAAAAACCATCTGCGGGAATCAGGCATCTCCGAAGTCGAAACGACTCGCTGAAGCTTGGTCTTTCTTCGAGCGTTTCAGCCCGAGCGTTTATGAATCCTTTCCCGTCTGTACTCCAGGATGGAATCAGTCCCCACGTAAGTAGCCGAGCTTCACGACCTCGTCCGAAATCGCCGAGGCACAAAACACTCTGACTAGGCGCAATGTTGTATCTCGCTTCAAACGGCAGATCTAGTGTCGTCAATCCTTTGAGCCTGATTCTGTCTCTCGAATGAAGCGTAAACCTGCCGCACATATCAGCACAATACTGTATGGACTACTTTCCTAACTCCTTGGAGCAGTTCGTCCAAAAGGTAATAAACGATCGTGGAAGTAAGCCACTCTCATTCTAAAAACCGAAAGGCCAGCCTTGCAGCCGGCCTCTCAAGGTTGGGTGGAAGCGTTCAGCCTCCAGCGATTCAGTGTCCTCACCCCACTAAATCTAACCCGTGTGACGACATTCTCATTTAGTGTTGGCCTTGCCGTCAAGCGTGATAGAATCCGCGCGCCGGAGGAATGCCATGAAAATAATCCTTGCCGCCTTGGTAATTATCGGTAGTGCCTACGCTCATCCAACCACAGTCAGATTAGCAATCACGCCACGCGCCCCCCAGTGCGATGAGAGTTTATGGACGCATGTTTACGCGGGCACATTCGGCACGGCAAAAAACCGGCTTCAAGTGATTGACCCATGTAAGATGGTTACCGGAACAATCGTGTTTGCCGGAGGAGAGCCGGATGCTGATATTCACATCCGCGTAAAGCTGGACTCGGGACAGGCGAGTTTATTGAACGCGAAAAACAAAGCGCCGCTTCCCGGCGGACAAGGTGGATTCTTGGTTGTTGAGCCTATATGCCAGAAGGCACCAACTCAAGCGGACACGGTTCAAGAGGGCGTGTGTAATGGATTTCGACAAAGTCTCCAGGCCATGACAACAATCAAGGCCAACGTGAAAAAGAAAGTCGGAACTCACGTTGAAATAACCGGCGCGTTCATTAAAGACAGGCAACACGGCTGGAACGAGATTCACCCCGTTACTTCGATTGTCATTAAGTAAGCTCTAGTTTTTCGACCGCAATCACCGCTATCCTGCCGTTGAACTCTCCGCCCGTCCGTCGGACTGTCGCGAGACCATCTTCTACTTTCTCGATCACCACGCTTTGACCGTCAGGAAGCTTCGCTTCTCTCCCAATTAGGTTTTCCATTACTCAACTCTATCAGTTGAATCAAGTAAGGACTTTTATCAAGGGTGGTTGGTAGGCCGGTGGGTCTCCTACAAACGGCGGAACTTAGGAAAGTGAAGAGCGAGGCGCGGTCGGGGAAATGCCTGACGGCAAGTCTCCAAGGACCTTTGCCTCGCTCCTTCTTCCTCGACTATCTCAGCCGAGATTAAGTTCAGGCCGTCGCGTCCCACCCCGCTTCGCGACGGCCTGGCGGCACTGGTCAACTCCCTGAGTCTGGGCAGGAGGCCGTGCCAGACACATTTATTGCGGATTCGGTTGAACTCAGCAGGAGTCGTTTGACGCTCTTGTGAATCGCTGAAAAACTGTCGTTCTTTTGGACGTATTGATCTCCACCGGATGCGCACGTGAATTCGTTTAAGCTATTTTCGGCTTCCTCACCGACTATCATGGCCGGCAAGCTCTGTCGATGCTTCAGAGATCTAACTAGCTGCGCTAGCTCAAAGGCTGCTCTGTGGCGCATCTCATGATCGAAAATAAATAGGTGATACGGGATGTCGCTTTTTATGAACCTCTCTGCGGAATCGCGATCAGGGCACGATACGACGTGGTATTCCGGCCCGTGAAAAGCTGTTCTGAGGAAGCGGATGAGAGCTAAGTCCTCGCCAACATAAAGCAGCCGAATCTGGCTGGCTGAGTCACTATGCCCGTTTGTGTGGTGGTGAGGCATGTCTCAAAAGAGATGATCAAACTACTCCCGTTCTGCTATCCTCTGAGCCGTTCTGATCTTTTAAAACCCGACAACGGCCTATGCGTAGCTCACCATCCCGTCTCTTCGAGTGATGAGCATCGCCGTTGAGCATGGAAGGTTCCAACTCACGGCGAATCAGATACGCGAAGCAAGTCTATGTATATTTATACATAGAGTCAAGATAGTGCGCCAGTTCCTTTCGGGAGGTAACTCCTGATGGGGAAAGGCTCGCGACCCAAGCCGGAACGACTAGCGGAAAAGCTCCGTGACATTCGCCTGGCGCTGGGTCTGTCTCAACCTGAAATGCATCGGCAATTAGGACTTGAGAATGAAGTCGAGTACACGAATATCTCGAAGTACGAGCTAGGCCGAAACGAACCACCGCTTACGACGCTCTTGCGATACGCGCGAGTCGCGGGCGTACATTTGGAAGATATCGTCGATGACGAATTGGACCTTCCGGCAAAGCTTCCCGGCAATGTGAAATACAAAGGCATCAGAAGCACATCCTTGTTTCGCAGACGGCGATGACGCGATCCAAAGTGAAGCCTCCACCGGGAGCGCGCAAAGCCAAGCTGCCGGGCTTCGCATCCCCGCAACTCGCGACCCTCGTCAAAGAACCTCCATCCGGGGATGAATGGCTCCATGAACTAAAGTACGATGGCTATCGAATGCTCTGCCGAGTCGATCGCGGTCGCGTCACCGTCTGGAGTCGAAACGGAAAAGACTGGACACAGAAATTTCAGAACGTTGTCGAGGCGCTCAAGACCCTAAAGGTAACAAGCGCGGTGCTCGACGGCGAAATCGTGGTCGTTGATGCGCAAGGCCGGTCGAGTTTTCAGAAGCTACAGCGCGCGATGGGGAAGGCCAGGGCGACTGGCTTTTCTTATGAGGTATTTGACCTTATTTATCTCGACGGCTTCAGCCTTACGCAAACTCCGCTCAAGCATCGGAAAGAACTACTGAAGAATCTAGTGGGATCGAATTCGCGTGGGGTCATTCGTTACAGCGAACACATCAATGGTAACGGTGACGAGTTCTTCAAACACGCTTGCGAATACGGAATTGAAGGAATCGTTTCAAAGCTCGCTAACTCGCATTACGAATCAACGCGCAATCGGAATTGGCTAAAGGTTAAGTGCGTCAAGCAACAGGAATTCGTGATCGCCGGATACACGCCGTCGTCAAAAGGCTTGCCC
>DASQYL010000096.1:0-3720 GCA_035639235.1 Pyrinomonadaceae bacterium
ACATCCCACATCAAAGGGCTGCGGAACTGCGGCCAGATGCCCATCGTGTTCGGGTAGGGGAACAGCCAATACGCCAGCCACGGCCGCCCAAGGTGCATGATGGGATACATGCCCGCCTGGGCCACGGCAAATAAAGTCATCGCTTCCGCGAAGCGATTGATCGAGGTGCGCCACTTCTGTCGCAGCAGCAAAAGGATTGCCGAAATCAAAGTGCCGGCATGGCCGATACCGATCCACCAGACGAAATTCAGGATGTCCATCCCCCAGCCGACCGGGATGTTCACGCCCCATTCACCGATGCCAATGAAGAAGAGCTTGGTAACGGCGAGCATCATCAACTGGAACAGCGCAAACGAAATCGCGAAGCCGATGAACCAGGTAATCGGCGTCTTGCGCTTCAAGACGATCGCGCTGATCTTGTCGGTGACCGAGCCAAAGGTCAGCTCCGTCCCGACGAGCGGATGCGTCGCGTGAATCGATGTGTGCAGTTCGTCTGGTCGCTGTTCGTCCATTCGCTTCAGATCAAATCAGCCACAGATAAACACGGATAGACACAGATCAGAATAAGTATTTATCTGTGCAAATCTGTGTAAATCTGTGGCTTGTACTTTCATGGCTAAGACTTGATCTCCGGATTCGGGTTCCTCACCGCCGACAAATAAGTCGTCCGCGGTCGCGTATTCAATTCGCCGAGCAGCGAGTAATCGCGCTCGAGTGCTTTCAATTTCGAAACCTTACTGTTCGGATCGTTGACGTTGCCGAAAACGATCGCTTCGGTTGGGCACACCGACTGGCAAGCGGTCACGATTTCGCCGTCACGTACCGGCCGTCCTTCGATCTCCGATTGAATCTTCGCCGCCTGAATTCGCTGCACGCAGTAAGTGCACTTCTCCATGACGCCGCGGCTGCGGACGGACACGTCGGGGTTTCTCATCAATTGATAAGTCGGCGTGTCCCAATCCTGATAAAGGAAAAAGTTGAAGCGCCGCACCTTGTACGGGCAGTTGTTCGAACAATATTTGGTGCCGACACAGCGGTTATAAACCATGTCGTTCAGGCCTTCGGCGCTGTGCACCGTCGCATGGACCGGGCAGACGGGTTCGCACGGGGCGTTCTCGCAATGCATGCACGGAACCGGTTGAAAATATGGACCTTCCGGATTCGTCTCTTCACCTTTGAAATAAGCATCGACGCGAATCCAATGCATCTCGCGGCTGCGCGCAACCTGTTCTTTGCCGACGATTGGAATATTGTTTTCAGATTGACAGGCGATCATGCAGGCGTTACAGCCGACGCAACTGTTTAAGTCGATCGACATGCCCCAGGCGTAGGCCATGCCCTGGCCTTTGTAGTCGTAATCCTGATAAAGCGAGAGATCTTTGTTCTCCTGCTCCTGCTTCTTTTTCTCTTCGGCGAGTTGCTCTTTCTCGCGTTCAAACTCATCGATCGGACTGACCCGCAGCACGTCGCGATGCTGGCCGATAGGATCGGTCATCAAGAAATGCGCTTGCGTGGTCGCGAGCAGATAACGATCGCCGGTCTTAGTCACCGACGCGCCGGTCGCCGCCCAAGGTTGATCCGAAAAGCGCACGTCGTAAGCGTTGAACCCGCCTTTCGGCAGTGGCGAATCTGGATCGGTGATGTGCTCCCACATCCGTTCCGATGTTTTTCGTCCATAGCCGAAGTGAATCGTGATTACATCGTCCGGCTGCCCCGGCATGACCCACGCCGGAATAGTTTGCCCGATCGTCTGGTTGCGTAGCGAAAGCTTGATCGTATCGACGTAACATTCGCGGCCGTGATCGCGTTCTTCATAATTCTGCGGCGTGAGACCCAGCTTCTTCGCAGTGTTCGCGCTGACGAGCGCAACATTGTCCCAGGTGATCTTCGTCAGCGGCTTCGGCAATTCCTGCAACCAACCGTTGTTCGCGAAGCGACCGTCGTAGATTGTTGGGTCGGCGCGCAAAATCACTTCATAATTGCCAACTGCCGGTGCTGTAGGACCAAAGTTAGCGAGCTCGTTCACTTCCTGTATTTTCTTTCCCAATTCTGATACGGCAGTGACGGTTTTGGTTTGAAGCGCTGTGTTTGGAATGAAGCCGTCGTGCAGCCACTTGCGCCACGCCGTTTCGAAATCCGGAGCGCCTGCATCCTGTGGGCGCTTCGCCGGCGTCCCGCCTGCGTTTTGCGGTGAAGTAGATGCGTTCGGAGTTGCGCTCTGCATCCGCTCGCTACCGCTCGCGGTTCTGTACCCGCTCCAATAACTCCGCACGATGTCATACGGTTTCTGATCGTAGTTGTCGCTGAAGAGAGCGAGTACTTCGTACGCGGTCTTACCTTCATAGAGCGGCGCAATCAACGGCTGCACGATCGAAACAGTGCCGTCGTAAGCGCGCGCGTCGCCCCAGGACTCGAGGTAATGCGCAGCATTGATGTGCCAATGACAAATCTCGGACGTCTTATTGTTGTAGAGACTCAAGTGCGCCCGTAGCTTCACCTTATTCAACCGATTCAAATCCAAACGCAGATCGACCGGAGTGTTGTAAGCCGGATTGCCGCCGATGATCATGAGTAGATCGACCTTGCCGGCGTCGATGTCACCGACGAGTTCGCGCAGCGACTGCATTTGATCCACTGAATTAGCTTCGAGCGGATCGCTGTAGAAGACAGTCTTGCCGACGTTACCGAGCGCATTGTTGGCGGCCTGGGCCAGAGCGTGAATTTCCGGCGGTTGCTCGTTGCCGGCAATAACGATCGAGGCGCCTTTGTGGAGCTGTAAATCTTTGCTGAGCGCCGGCAGCCATTTTCCAATGTCCCCCGAAGCGCGAACGATCGAAGCACCGGCGACGCCTTCGGCGACTGGCAGCATCTCTTCCGGCTTGATGGGGAAACGGTGATCAGCGTTGGCGCCGGTGATCGTCGGCGTGCTTTCTACCACATACAGTCGAACGAACTTTCCAGGATCCCGAAGCGAACCTATTGCGTCCTGGCTCACATATTCCACGTAATCACGACGGGCTTGCGCGAAGTCGCGTGCGTAACGCAAATTTCCCGGCCACGCGTTCAGAAAATCATGGCCGAGCGACAGAATCCGATCGGCTTTGCTGAAGTCGTAGGTCGTGTTGACATCCTGGCCGAACGCCATGATGGCGCCCGCGCGTGCGTTGTCGCGATTGATCGGTTCATATTGATGCCACTTCGCCTCGGGAAAATCGGTGAGAATTTGTTTGATTTGTGCGGCGAGCGACGGGGAAGTGATCGTCTCAGTCAGAATTCGCAAGCCTGCGCCCCGCTTTGCTTTCACACCATCGCTTTCTTTATCGATCGCTCCTCTGATTTCTGCGACGAACGATGTCCAGGCGCGCGTCTCGCCGCGATAGAGGGGCGTTTGCGAACGATCGGGATCGTAAAGTGTCAGGATCGATGCCTGCGAAAAGATATCGGTTGATGCACAACCGGGATTGCTGGGGTGATCTGGATTGCCTTCGGCTTTTGTCGGGCGGCCTTCGTTGCTGCGCACCAGCAGCGGCGTGGCGACGCCACTCAACGTGAACGCTGTTGCGAAGAATAAACCTTTGCCCGGGACTTCTTCCTCGGGTTGCTTGACATAGGGAATTACTTTCTCAGGCGGCTGAATGACGCAGCCGCTCAATCCGGCAAGTGCGAGCGATGCGCCCATCAATTTTAAAAACGTGCGGCGCTCGACTGGATTGTTCCATT
>DASQYL010000097.1:0-5432 GCA_035639235.1 Pyrinomonadaceae bacterium
AAGCGCTGGCTGATGCCGCGGGCGTTACGATCGAGCAATTCGAACCTCTCGCTTTTACTTACCGTCATGGGAATGGATCGGCTGAGATGGTGGTCGCGGAATTGACGGATGCGACTGGTCGTAGCGTAGAAATTATTGAAACCGGATTACCTGTTACCTTCAAAGTAGCGGCGCGATTCAATACAAATGTTGACGATGCCGTAATTGGTTTTCTGATTCGCAATCGTCACGGTATCAGTGCTTATGGGACCAACACGCAGGAACAGAGCATTCAACTCGGGAGCGTGCATCGAGGCGAAGTTGTCGAAGTCATGTTCGCCTTCAACTGTTGGCTGGGCATCGACAATTACTCGATCTCGTGCGCGGTCCATAGCCGCGAAGGCGAGGCCTTTGATTGGCTCGACGGTGTGCGCTTCTTTCGGGTTACCAGCCTGCGGCTGACGGAAGGAATTGCCAACTTAAACGCCACCGCCACCGTCCGGCGGCTGTCGTCGCCGGCGGGTAAATCGGCGGAAGTCGTGGAAGCGGTTTCTGTTTAGTTATGGATGTAGAAGCGATCCTCAAACAAATTCGCGAGCGCGTTGTGTCAGAAGAGAACGCGCGCTCTGCAGACAATTGCCTTATCGAAGCCGCGCCCAACGGTTCAGCCCTGAATCAGAATGAAGGGTCCCTATCGCTCATCGATTCTCATCTCGCGGTAACTCGTCGCACTTGGGACCGGCTGCCACCGATTCATAGTAACCGGCATGGCTTGGTTGCCAGGATCGAAATGTGGATCAAGAAAGCCAGCAGACCACTTACGCGTTGGTTTACGTGGGAGCAGGTGAATTTCAACCGCGCGGTTAATGATGCACTAGTTGATGTGGTTCAGCTGATCAGGTCGGACGTGCATGAACTTGCAACACTGCGCGCGCGCCTGGCGACTGAGATACACCAATTGCGATCGAACGCCGAAGGACAGTCGCGCGCAATTCACGAGCGGATTGGGGGCGTGCTCGATGACCATTCGCGACTGTTGGCGGAGCACGCCAAGCTGGCCCAACGAGTTGCCGATCTGGCGGCGTCAATCCGCGCCGAGCAGCACAGGCGCGACGAGCAAATTGATCGCAGACTGGCTGAACTAGCAGCAGAGTTCAAGGAAGAACTTCACGTTTGTTTCCGCCAACTCTCGTTGGAAGCCAGCGAATCCGCCGTGCTGGAAGATCGCGCGCGGCGCTCGCTACTCGCGCGTCTGGAGAAGCTAGAAGCTGTTTTGAAAGTGAAGTAATTTCTCCCTCTCCCTTTGGGAGAGGGCTGGGGTGAGGGGCCTTACGCTGGTGCGTCGCTAGACCGTCACCCTATCCTTTGGGAGAGGGAACCATTGCGCAAGTCAAGACATCTGATGCCCGAGCCAACCGACAATCTTTACCGGCGCGCCGGCGTCGAGGACATCGGCGATTTTTATCGCACCAAGTTCGTCTCAGACGAAGTGCTGGACGCGCGTTATTTCAAAGCGCTCGATCGATTCGATATTCGCTTTGCGCGCACGATGTGGATTTACGACAACGTGCGATCGGGGTCGACGCTGCTGGATTTGGGTTGCGGCGCGGGCATGCTGGCGCTCTTGAAACGAAAGGGCGTGACGCTGACGGGCGTCGACCTGTCGCCGGAGTGCGCGCTGGCCGCTCGCCGTAACGGCTATGACTTCACCACGACTTCGCAGCTTACGCAGTTGCCATTTCCGGATCACAGTTTTGATTACGTCGTGAGTTTGGATGTAATCGGTCACATCGATTTCGCAGAGAAAGACGCAGTGCTGGCTGAGATTAAGCGAGTCTTGCGGCCGGACGGCGTCACGATGCACGGGATTGAATGCACCGATCGCGCGGCGCGCAAGACTTACGACGAGATGAATCCGGACGAATTGCGAAAGTTCGTCGATGTCGACGGCCACGTCGGCCTGGAAGAAGAGCAGGAGCACGGCCAGCGCTTCCTGCGGTTCTTCAAACATGTTGCTTGGCACTCACGCTATGCGTTGAACCTGAGCAGCGAGGAATTTCTTAAACAAGCAGACAAGTATGGCTTGGATTTCGAGAACGATTTCCTCGAGTACCTGCGTCAATTGTCATTCAAGGAGCGGCGCGCCTTCGACATGGCGATGGGCTATGTCTTCGGAAAGATCTCCGATCTGAACCTGTCGCTGCCAAAGAGTGGTCTCTACGTTTTCCTGAAGGCGGCGAATGTGCCGCTCGGCCGCTTCTACAACGAACATCGCGATCGGCGCGCGCTTTATCAGGAGCTTGAGCCAATTGCGGAAATCGTTTGTTTGGATCGAAACGCCGCCGCCACGTTCGACGATGGCTGGTATGAACCGGACATGTTGCCGCCGATCGCGCGTTGGATGGGAAAACAAGCACGCGTCCGTTTTGAGGCTGGCGAGTTGACCGAAAGCAGCATGGACTTGACGACGCACATGCCCGATGTGCGCGAACGTCCGCTTTCGATCGAGCTGCTCTTAAATGGCGAGCTGCTGACACAGTTCCAAATATTTCGCACGGGTTGGCTACATCTGAATAGCTTCGTGCCTGCGTCGTTAGCAGCCGAGTGCGCCGGCAAATACGAACTCGAATTGCGCGCCGACCGCACGTGGCAACCGCGCCCAGGCAATCAGGATGGGTGCGACGATCGGGAAATCTCAATCGCCGTGTGTAACATAGAAATTAAGACGCGCGCGACGTGTCAGAACCGGGAGCGATAGCGACCGGATCGACCTTGGCCTTCACTGTGACTCGCCGTATTGATCCCGTCGCTACCGCTTCGGGTTTTGATATTAAATCGCGCTATTTTTCAACCGCATGAAGCTCGCTTATTTCAGTCCGTTGTCTCCGCAGCGTTCGGGCATTTCGGATTACAGTGAAGAGTTGCTGCCGTATCTCGCCGAAGATGCCGAGATAACCCTCTTTGTCGATGGCTTTGCGCCCACAAATCCCGATATAGTCTCGCGCTTCGAAATTTGCGATTATCGAAAACAGCCGGCGATACTCAAACAACTCTCAACCTTCGATGCAGTTATCTATCACATGGGTAACGATCATCGTTATCACACGGGCATTTTCGAAACGATGATGAAATCTCCCGGAATCGCAGTGCTGCACGACTTTGTCCTGCAAGACTTCTTCTTGAATCTGGCGCAGACACGGAAAGACATGCGGCTGTACCTGGATGAAGTCGGCGCTTGTTACGGAGATACGGTGAAGGCGGCGGCGAGCGAAGCGCTGGCGTCCGGCGCGACTCCACGCATCGCCGCAAACCCCGTCAGATTTCCGCTCAACGATCGCATCGTGCGCGCGGCGAAAGGCGTCATCGTTCATTCGCACTGGAGCAGACAACGGCTGGCGGCAATCTGTCCGGGCGCGTTGGTTCAGACGATTCCCCATCACATCACTGAGACCGCCGCCTCTGCAAGACATCATCGGCCCGTCACCAACGCAGCGATCCGCATCGCAAGTTTCGGTTTGATAACTCCGAACAAAGGCATCGAGCGCGCGCTGCGAGCGCTATCCTCGTTGCGTGACCAGCACGATTTCAAATATGTGCTGGTTGGCGAGGCGAATCCGTACTTTGATGTGCGCGAATTGATTCGGAACTACGGTCTTGAAGATCGCGTCGAAATTACGGGCCACGTCGATCTGGCCGAGTTTCAAAAACACATCTTCGAGTCTGACATCGCGATAAATCTGCGCGAGCAGGTCATCGGTGAAACTTCCGGCAGCTTATGCCGCATCATGGCGGCCGGCGTGCCGGCGATCGTCTCCAACTCGGGCTGGTTCGGCGAGTTGCCGAACGATGCAGTCGTCAAACTGGATATGGGCCGCCACGACGATGCCCTCCTGAAAGCATATCTCACAGCATTGATCGTCGACGGTGAATTACGCAGAGAAATCGGCGGCAACGCGCGGCGGCACGTGTTGGCCCACAATGACATTCGTGACGGCGCCAAACAGTATCTCGCTTTTATCGCGCGTGTTATCGACGAGCGGCCGGAGCAATATCTCGTCGATACGCTCGCGAAAGAAATTGGCATGCTCGGAATGAAAGCGAACGGTGATGAAGTTCTTTCGCATCTGGTTGCTGATGTTGCGCCGCTGGTAAGCGGCGCGGGTAGCGCTCGTCTCCCTCTCCCTTTGGGAGAGGGTTGGGGCGAGGGTTCTACGGCGTGCGCTAAACCCTCACTCCCTGCCCCTCTCACAACGGGAGAGGGGAGCGACGCGAACGGACGCTTGCGAAAACTCGACGGAGTCGATTACAAACAAGCGGCGGTCGATTATGTCGGCAAGCTCGATCCCGAGCGTCGTCATTACCTCTTCACGAAACCTTTTTACAATCTCGCGAATAAACCGCCGAAGCACGCGGGCGAGGGCATGGATGCCGAAACGTTCCGCCACTTCTGTGACTTTGCGAACATCGCCGTCGCGCTGGCCTTGCCCGCCGGCAGCACCATTCTCGACGTGGGCTGCGGTTCGGGCTGGTTGAGCGAATATTTCGCCAGGCTTGGCTATGTGGTTAAGGGCATCGACATCAGTCCTGAGCTGATCGAGATGTCACGCGATCGAATCGCTCGAATTCCTTACGACGTCGATCACGAAACGACTTTGCGCTGTCAATTCGAAGTGCATGACATTGAACACGCGCCGTTGAATGAGCAATTCGACGGTGTCGTTTGTTATGACTCGCTGCACCACTTCGAAGACGAACGTGCAGTGATCGCGCATCTGGCGGCGGCCACCAAATACGGCGGATCGCTTTTCATTCTGGAAGGCGATCGCCCGCCGTCAGGTTCGGCGACCGAAGATGAATTGATCGATGTGATGCGCCGGTTCGGAACGCTCGAATCGCCGTTCAGTCGCGATTACCTGCGCGACTTGCTCGACGAAAATGGTTTCGCGGTGATTGGCGACTACACCAGCGTCAACGGTTTGTTCGAGCGCGAGTCGCTGGAAGACGATTGGCTGCGCGTGCGCCCGCCCGAAGTCAATTATCTTTTGTGCAAGAAAGTTGTGCACGATCCTGGCCGAAGAGCATCGACTGTCCCTGACAGCCGCAACCCGAACATTCTGCGTGCCCGATTTGAATTGTTGACAAAGCCGCCTGGTCGAGTTGCGCCGGGCAAAAATCTTTCCTTTTCTCTATCGATTGAAAATTGCGGTGACACTCTTTGGCTGACAAGCTCAACCCCGCGAAAAGGGATCGTCATGCCGGCCGTGCGCGTCTTCGACGAAGCCGGATTGCTGGTCACTGAATTTCATGGCGAGCCGCTGTTGCCGCATGCCGTCGCGCCCAGCGAATCGGTGCGCATCAAGATCGAATACAAAGCTCCATCGCCCCCGGGAAGCTATCGCTTGAAAATAGATCTGGTCGATCAGCAGGTGGCTTGGTTTGAAGAGAGAGGTTCT
>DASQYL010000098.1:0-8747 GCA_035639235.1 Pyrinomonadaceae bacterium
GCTCCGCCGCTGAACTTTGCCAAGGTGCTGCAGCAGATGCTCGCGGTCTCTGACAAGGTGAGCGACCTGATTTTTTCGCCGGGTCGCCCGCCGCAAATTGAACTGGTTGGCAAACTGCAACCGGTGGCGGTTCCAGGCCTCGAAAAACTGACACCCGCGCACACGTTCGGGATTGCCAAGATCATGATTGGCGACAATTCCAGCGCGACCGAAAGCCTCGATAAGTTTGGCTCGGCGGATATCTCGTTCAGTGTTCCCGGTCTCTGCCGCTTTCGCGTCAACATTTTCAAACAACGCGGCACGCACGCGATCGTAATGCGCGTCATCCCGCAGCGTCCGCCCCGTTTCGAAGAATTCAATCTCCCCGAACAGCTCCGCGAGATCGTCGAGATCAAAAACGGCGTAGTCTTGGTGACTGGTCCAACCGGCAGCGGCAAGAGTTCGACGCTGGCGGCGATAATCGATCTCATCAACGAAGCGAAGTTCTATCACATCGTCACCATCGAAGACCCGATCGAGTTTCTTCATAATCACAAGAGCTCGACGATTCATCAGCGTGAGTTGCATTCCGATACGCCGAACTTTGCGATTGCTCTGCGCGCGGCCCTGCGACAAGCGCCGAAAGTGATCCTGGTCGGAGAGATGCGCGATCGCGAGACGATGGAAGTAGCACTTGAAGCGGCTGAGACGGGTCATTTGGTGCTTTCGACGCTGCACACAATCGATGCGCCGAAAACTGTCGAGCGCATCATCGGTGTTTTCCCAAAAAATGAAGAGCAGATCATTCGCACCCGTCTGGCGGCGTCGTTTCGTTACATCATCTCGCAGCGGTTGTTGCCGCGCGCGGACGGCAGCGGGCGCGTGGCGGCGATCGAAATACTGAAAGCAACGTCGCGCACGCGTGAGTACATCGAACGCGGCGAATCGGAGGGCAAGTCGCTCGTCGACGCCATGGAGCAGGGCGAAGTTGAAGGTATGCAGACCTTTGACGGCGTGCTCGAAAAAATGATTCGCGCCGGCGTCGTCAATAAAGAAGACGCTTTGGCTTATGCGTCGAATGCCGGAAACCTGCTGCTGCGGCTCGGCGAATTTGGCGCTGGTGAACGGCCAGAACCGAAGCCGCAACCAAAACCCCAAGCGAATCCGAAGCCCGATTCGATCCTCGACATGATCGAAAGATAAAGTCTCTCCTTCGGTGCGCACGCCTCGGTCGTGCTACCCTAACATCCACTAGTAGCGAGGCACGCTGAGAAAGCGCGCGTATCGGTTCCGAAATGCTTCATCGGAAGGTCAGCAGATTTGTCCCGATCCCAACTTTCAAAATCCTGATCTGTGCAATCGCGGCGCTGGCGCTTCTTGCATCAGGTGTTCTCCCAGGCCTGGCCATGCAAGCCGGTGTCGATTTGCGGTTTGAATTGCCTGCGAACGGAAATCTGCGCGTTGAGAATTTGCGCGGCGGAGTAGCCGTCCAAGTGTGGACTGAAAATTATGTGTCGGTCTCCGCGACGACAGACAATAGTCAGCCGGCCACCACCGCGCCGGTGATCGATCGCGGCGATGCGCTGCTCTCCATTCGATTGACGCGTGGCGCGAAAGGATCTGCGCGGGTAAATCTGCAACTGCATGTTCCGGCACGGGCTCACGTGGCGATTCAAACTGCCGACGGAGCTGTCGAAGTCGACGGGGTCACCGCGGCACTCCTGGCCCAGACGTTCTCGGGAGAAATTTCGTTGAGTGTCCCTGCGGTACCGTCGGGTTCGTTCGTCGCCGATTCTAAAACCGGAGTCGTTGCTTCGTCCCTGGCGTCGTTGGTATCTGATCGCAACCGTAGTCCGCAACTCCAGGCGAGGATCGGATCGGGAAGCATCTCAGTTCGGCTGTACTCGCAGGCCGGCAACATCAACATTCGCGCAGCCACGACCCCGATGACCGACGCGGTTTCAATCGCGCCGACTCGCACCCTTCCTTTGGGACCAGCCGAATCTCCGTCACCGAGGCAACGGCCTGAATTGACTGGTCCAACCAACCCGACCGTCGCCGGCACACCCGCAAAGCCTGACACCGGCCCCGAAGAAATTTCGGAGGGCGACGTCATTCGCGTTGACACCGAACTCGTCGGTTTAAATGTGAGCGTGGTCGATCGCGGCACGAATCGGGGCGTAAACGGCCTCACTAAAGAGGATTTTCGCCTGTACGAAGACAACGCTCAGCAGGAGATCGCGCACTTTGAGTCGGCTTCAGCGCCGTTCAATCTGGTTCTGCTGATCGACCTTTCCGGCTCGACGACTCGAGTCGTTGACTTAATCAAATCGGCAGCGCTGCATTTTGTCGACGCAGCGCGGCCGTTCGATCGCATTGGCGTGATTACTTTCGCAGGCAGCCAGGTGGTGGTGTCACCACTTAACAGCGATCACGACGCGCTGCGCCAGAGAATTCGAACCATTCAAAAGCCGGACGGCAGCACCAAGCTTTATGATTCGGTCGCCTTTGCGATCGACGAAGTGTTTCGCGAATCAAAGGACTCGCGACGCAACGCGATTGTCGTCATCAGCGACGGTCTCGACAGCGTGCTGCCGAACGTCACTGGCGAAGGTTCGACACTTTCATATCAGGAGATGATTCGGCGCGCGAAGGAATTTGACGGCGTGATTTATTCGATCTGGACCGACACGCAGAGCTACGAACCACTGAGTCCGCTCGATATTCAGCAAGAGACATTCGATCTCGCGCACGATCAGATGAAAGAACTGGCTGATGCGGGCGGGGGCGCATTCTATGAGTGCGAGAAGCTCGAAGATCTCGCGGGCGCTTACGATCGCGTGGTTGCCGATCTTGGCACGCTTTATACTTTGGCGTATCGTCCTACGAACAAACTGCGCGACGGATCGTGGCGAACCATTAGGGTCGCGGTAAATCGTCCGAACGCGGTTGCGCGCGGCAAACGCGGATACTTTGCGAAGTGATCAGCAGCGCGCAGGGATTTCCTATTGTCGAGGTGACTGGAGTTGGATTCCGCTCTCATCAGCGTGAGCATTAAACCTATGATTCGCCGACTTCCACGAATACTGCTTACTGCTCACTGTTTACTACTCATTCTTTCTTGCTTAATACTAACTGGACGCGCCCAATCGGCCGAACCGGTCGATATAGTCAAGGTCGATGCGGACTTGGTTAACCTGAGCGTCAGTGTCAGCACCCAGAAATCGAAAACTCTCAAGACACTAGAACAAAAGGACTTCGCCATACTTGATAACGGCGCGCCGCAAGAGATTTCTTTCTTCGCTTCCAGCGAATCGCCTTTCGATCTGGTGCTGCTCTTGGATCTTTCCGGCTCAACAGCAAAGAAGATTCAAATGATTCGCAAGTCAGCGAAACGATTCGTCGATGCCACCCGCTCCGAAGATAGGATAGCCATTGTCACGTTTTCATCCGAGATTCATACCGTAGCCAAGTTCAGTAACGATCGCGCGGCGCTGAAAAACGAAATCGACAGTATCGACAAACCGGTAGGAGGAACCAATTTTTGGGACGCGTTGATGTTCGTCCTGGAGCACGTGACCATTCAATCGCGTGTCGAGCGGCGCCGCAGCGCGGTGGTGGTGATGACCGATGGAGTCGACAATGCATTACCGGGAGTTTACGGCGATGGGTCGAAGACTACTTTCGATGAGTTGCTGGAGAAGGTTCGCCGTCTGGATACGATGGTCGTCCCCATTTACCTGGATACAGAAAAAGAATCTGTTCCGCAAAGTGCACCGGCCAGCGCCTACGCCACTGCGCGCGAACAGCTTGCGATGCTCGCGGCTGAGAGTGGCCATACGGTTTACAAGGCCGCGAAGATTCGCGATCTGGACCAGGCATACGCACAGGTCATCCGGGATCTCGGCACCGTGTACAGCATCGGCTATCGGCCAGCTAATCGTTTGCGGAATGGAGCCTGGCACAAGGTGACGTTGCGTTTGATCGATCACCCGGAGATGGAGGCGCGCACCAAGCGCGGCTATTACGAAGTTAAAGACTGAGTGGACCCATGCGACCCTGCCGTGAATCACGAACCTGTGATCAGAAACGTATTGCCGTTAATTCTCTTCAGTTTCGTCGTCTTGTCATACTCGTGCGCAGCGAAGACTGAAGGGCCCGCAGTTTACCCCAAGGCCGTCGGCGCCGCTGACGAAGGCTCGGCGATCCAAGCACTGCGTACTATTGCAACCGCCCAAACGCAAGCCAAAGCCATGCGCAACTCCTACGAAAACTTTGACGGGTTGGTGCAGTTGGGATTTCTCGATTCACGTTTTTCCGGGACGAATCCGAATCTCCGCGGATACCGTTTCTCGATGACAAGTAATGAAAATCAATTCGCCGTTCAAGCCGATCCTGAGGTAACGCCAAACTCGCCAACCACCGGCAGTCGCCACTTTTACCTGGACTCAACAGACAATATCATTCATGTGAACGGAGCGCAGTTTGCGACTCGGCAAGATCCACCACTGTGACACGGATTTATTGGACTTATTTTTTCGCAAGCGTATAATCTCGACATCTCTCCTCTAGAATCCTTAAGGAGGCGTCAATGAAAACCTGTTCGTCTATGCTCAAGCTGTTTGTCGGACTGTTGACTTTGCTTGCAGTTGCCGTATCGGCATCCGCCCAATCTCGGGAGCGCTTCGGAATTTCGGCGAAGGCCGGAGGCGTGAATGCGGTTACCGGCAAAGTGTCAGTCACGACCGGTAAGAATCCTGCGCGGCAATTGACGAGCAAGGACGATCTGGAATCGGGCGACATTGTTAGCACAGACGTTGGTGGACAGGTCGAGGTCCTGCTTAATCCGGGTAGCTATTTGCGACTTGCCGAGCAAAGCGAATTCGTGATGGAAGACACTTCGCTGGACAACCTCCTGGTGCGCCTGAGAAAGGGCAGCGCGATTGTTGAAGTCACGGGACCCAGCGACCTGAAAATGCAAATTCCAGTCGTGACGGAACAACAACGCCTGACAATTGTGAGACCCGGCGTTTACCGAATCAATGCGTCAGCAAGCACGACCGAGTTGTTTGTCCGCAAAGGCCGCGTACAACTCGGCAACAACGAAGTGATCAAGGGCGGAAAGAAGGCGACCTTCTCGACTTCGGGGCCGACGATTGCGAAAATCAGCGACAGCGATAAGGATGAATTCGACGACTGGAGCAAGAGCCGCGGTCAAACCCTCGCACGCGCTAACGCTAAGCTGTCTGCGCGCACCGTGAATGGTTATCTGCTGGCGAGTAGCTGGGAAAATCCCGGCGGCTTCGGGAGCAGTTTCTTTGGGTTCGGACATTGGGGTCTTTGGACCTGGAGCCCGTTTGCGAGTTGCTACACTTTTCTTCCCTTCTACTTTGGGTGGGGAACTCCATACGGTGGTTACTACGGAGCTTACTACCCGGGTGGTGGCTACTATCGTGGTTACCATAACCCAACCTATGGTTCGCCAGTGATTACCAATAATTCCGGAAGTGGAACGGGATCCGGATCTCCGGGCGGCGGAACCTCTGGCGGATCCGGCGGCGGCGGTTTTGGAGGCTCGAGAAGCGGGGGCATGAGCTCACCGTCATCGACTCCTTCGATGGCCGGACCTCGCGATCCCGATTCGGGTAGCCGGCAGATCAATACCATCAAGCCGCCGAGAAATTGACGTCAGCGTTCGCGCCGAAACAGATCGCGAATCTCCTCGTTAACAATCTCAACGATTTCGGCCCGTGGCAGGCCCGCCAACACCAGGTGGGCCAGGCTCGCGCGCAAAGACTTGCGCAGGTCGGCATCACTCTGCTGCGCCGTGCGACGAGAAGAAACAATGGCGCCGGATCCATGACGCACGGTGAGCAAACCTTCGTTCCTTAGCTCGCGATAGGCGGCCGCGATCGTATTCAAATTTACGCCGAGATCGTCCGCCACCTGCCGCACGGGAGGGAGCGCCATTCCTTCGCTGAGGCTTCCTCTGGCGATCAGAGTTTTAATTTCATCAGCCACCTGGCGGTAGATAGGCCGCCGGTCAAGCTCGTCGATGGTTATGTACATAGTCGTGTGTCTGCAGACACTATACACCCATCCGCTTTTTCAAGCACTTACTGTATTATTTCGCGGGCTGTCCGCCAAGACGATTCGACCACGGCATCAATTCCAACGCGGGTTGTCACCGTGTCTCCCGCAAGCCAAAGACCTGAGTATGGCTTGATATTCACCGCATAAGTTGATTCGTTTACGGGCCGCCCGACCATTCCGAAACGGCGTCGCAATGTCTCGTAATAGGTTTGCGGTGTGGCCGTCTCGATCACCTCCGCTCCGTTGCAAACATTGGGTAGAGCGGAATGCAAGTCGGCCCAGACATTTTCCAGCATCGACTGATCGCGTTCTTCAAAGGTGTTGTTATCTTCGTGAAATGAAAACCAATCCTCTGCGCGTGTGTTAACGGTCACTACCGCAGTTCGCATATCAATATCTGCAGTGGCGCCGCGCGGATGAATTGAGAAAACGAATTGCGCGGCTTGCGACTCGTCGTCGCTAAACGGTCGATCATTGCCGATCAGAAATCGATTAGCTGGAAGGGTCGCGGCGACGCCCTGGCGGATCGTAAGAAACACCTGATAGACACTCGAAGCGCGGAGTTGCTTCAACGTGGCGGATACTTCAGGCGGTATTCGTTGCGGGCCAATCAGCTTTCCGTAAGTATCCCAGATCGTGAGATTGCTGATAATGGCGCGCGAGGCAAGTAATCGCTCGCCGTTCAAGAGATCGACGGCAATCGGAAGACCATTCGTTCCATATGCCAGACGCAGGACCGGGGAGTTGAGCCGCAGCTTCCCACCGTGCTGCTGGAAACACCGCGCCAGCAAGTCGATCAGCGATTGGACGCCGCCTTCGATGTCAAAGAACTTCCGTTGTGGATTGAGTACCTCCGCTGCCAGCGCTTGGCTGCACTCATCACTCGAGCATTGGACCAGCGTCTGCAGTTGGACGTCGATGAAACTCCGGAATCGTGGTGAACAGTGTTGAAGATACTTCGCGACGACATTGTCATGCGTCCGTGTCGCGATCGAAGATGCGAGACCGCGATAAAAATCGATGGCTGCTTTTGCGCATTCCGGAAACGCGTCAGCTAAAATCGTTTCACGTTCTTCAATGTTAGCCGTCCGCGCGACATCGCTGCCATCGGCGAGGCGTACAACGTAAGGAAATCTCAACGCTTGAGTGAGCGGGGACCTGACTTCCAATTCCGCACATAATCGATCGAATACTCCATCCTCCTCCCATCCCGAGAATAATCCGTGGGTGGGATCGAATTGAAGCCCCGAATGTTCTACTCGCGCTGCGCATCCGCCGACATACGACTGTCTCTCCAAGAGGCAGACGCTGACACCGCGTTTGGCAAGGACGGCAGCGGCCGTAAGGCCGCCGATACCGCCGCCGACGACGATGACTTCGTAATGCATTTAGTGAAGGCAGCTCAGCAAGTGCATGATCGTTCCACTCGATCGAGCATGACGCATGTTCTCGAAAGCGGCGCGCAGATATGGATCGGCGACGATGATGACCGATTGAATCCCGTTAAAGACCAGATGAACCACGATGCAGGGAAGGAGCCGGCCCGTGCGGGCGCGCAAAACCGTGAGCGCAACGCTAAGAAGCGTGATGGAACCAATCACCGCGAGGTTCGGCCAGTACTGGGGTACGTGCGGAACTGCGAATAGAACTGTTACGAGAACCACGGCGAATGTGGAACCGGACACCTTTTCAAGTGCGGGATAGAGAATTCCGCGATAGATGCTTTCTTCAACGACTGGTGCGGTGGCTACGGCTAAGAAGGCAATTATGAGCGCAGCGGATCGGGAACTCTCAACCAGTTTGTCCAACGCCGTGCCTTGCCCGCCGAAAAAGAGCGTCAGCAGAAATGCCGCGCCATAGAGGACGATCGCCAGTACGATACTGCGTGCCAGCGTAAATGTACCGTTCCACCTAAGGCCCAAAGTTTCGACGATCGATAACTTGCCGAAGCGCGTGGCGACTGCCCAAACGATGAACAAAGTAATGATGTGTGCGGGCAGAACTCCGGCAATCAGGATGAGTATCAGCGTCTTGTCTGCCATTAACGCTTCGGCGGTCGGCCGCGCATTTCGGTAATGCACGGCGATGTACGGGATGGCGAGGACTTGCGGAAGAAACAGCAACACGACGCTGGCAATCCAGGTCATCACCGCGGCCGCCAAACTCCACGGCGGGCAGCGCGCCAGATCATTTTGCGGCAGAACATTTGCCGCGCCTGGCCCTTGCGTGTGCTCAGAAACCGCGATGTCAGGCGATGCGCTTAGGCTGTTGTCCAATTTTGTTTCGGGTAGGAATCAGTTATCAATTTCGTCGGAGGGCGTTGACTTTCCGTTGTATTGCTCCAGCTTTCGATAGATCGTTTTGCGGCCGATGTTAAGCAAACGCGCGGCGCGCGTCTTATCGCCCGACGTGTAATCCAAAGTAGCTTCGATCGCGCGCCGCTCGATCTCTTCGATAGGCGACGGCAGCTCAATCTGCAGCGACGACGTGCGGCCTTCGCTGGCCGCCTGCGCGCGTTCAGCCCGCGCCAAAGCCTCGCGCTCGGCGGCGACGTTCCCTATGGCTAATGGCAAATCGTCAAGCTCAATTTGCCGGCCGGCGGCGATAATCACTGCACGCTCGATCGCATTTTCAAGTTCCCGAACATTCCCCGGCCAGTCATAACTCACCAACGC
>DASQYL010000099.1:0-2074 GCA_035639235.1 Pyrinomonadaceae bacterium
AACCCCGAAGTGATGACGGTGCGCGAAAGCGTCTGATTGATCGACAAGTTAGTCACATCGTACAGACTCATGCGCCGATACAGTTTTCGGTTTTCCCGGATACGATCGAAGATGACGATCGAGTCGTTGACGTCGAAACCCACCAGCGTCAACAACGCGGCAATTACAGTCAAATTGATCTCAACTTGAAATATAGAAAATAGGCCGAGCGTGACTAGCACCGTATGAAAGACAGCGATCACGGCACTTGCTCCATAGGTCCATTCAAAGCGAAATGCGATGAACAGCAGCATGCCGATTAGGGCCGCGACCGTGATAGCAATAGCCTGTGTGCGCAGTTGCGAACTGGCAATCGCGCTCACGGCATCGGTTCCGAGGATTTCGGCGTTACCGTCCCCGAATGTCTTAAAGGCCTGTCCGAGCCGGGCCCGCGCCGGATCGACCCCTGCCTGAGTTTGATTTGTTTCGACCGGCCCTGCTGCCTGTTGCGGAACTCGGATCAGGAATTCGCCGGGCCGGGAAAGCACCGGCTGAATCACCGCATCACTGACTCCCGACTTCTCGATAGCCGCGCGTAATGCTTCAACCGTTGGCGGCTGTTTGAATCGCGCAGTAACTACCGTACCGCCTTTGAAATCGACTCCGAGGTTGAACGCGTCACTTCCGTTTGGATGAAACTTGTGGCGATAAAGCGCGGTCCCCATGCCCGCCAACAACAACACGATCGAAATGCCGATGAAGAAGCGGCGCTTGCCGAGCCAATCGATCTTCACCTCGTGAAATAATTGAAACATGCGAAAACTCTTAGATGCTTAACGATTCGACGCGCCGGCCCTTGCGTCCCAGCAACCAAATGAAAATTGTGCGCGACACATAAACCGCCGAGAATAAATTGACCATCAGGCCGAGAGCCAGCGTTACGGCAAACCCGCGAATCATCGGCGCTCCGCTGGCGAAGAAGTAGAGGAACACCGCCGACACAATCGTCGTGACGTGCGTGTCGATGATCGTCACGAACGCATGCGCGAATCCCTGTTCGACCGATGAAGGAATTGTCTTGCCCGAACGCATCTCTTCGCGGATGCGCTCGAAGATCAGGACGTTGGAATCGACGGCCATGCCGATCGTCAAAATGATGCCGGCGATACCCGGCAGTGTCAGCGTCGCCCCAAATACAATCAGCCCGGCCAGCATCAGCACCATGTTCAGCAGCAAAGCTACGATAGCGTTGACTCCTGAGCCACGGTAGTAAATCAACATGAAAAGAACTACCAGCGCCAAACCGAGCACTGAAGCGCGCACGCCCGAACGAATCGAATCGGCGCCGAGGCTTGGACCTACTGTCCGCTCTTCTGAATAGGCAATCCGCGCCGGCAACGCGCCCGATCTTAAAGTCAACGCCAGAGCGTCGCCCTGCTCTTTGGTAAAGTTTCCTTCGATTTCACCCTGATCGTAAATCGTGGACTTGATATAAGCGATGGACTTCACCTCGTCGTTGAGCACCACGCCCATATACTCGTTGATGTTCGCGCCGGTCCAGGCGCCAAACTTGTCCGCGCCATTCTTTTTGAGTGAAAACGTAATCGTATATTTGTCGCCCCCGGCACGCTCTGGAATCGCTTGCGCGGTGCGTAACTCAGCACCGTCAATGATCGCGGGAGATTCGACCACGACCCATTTCTGCGGCTTCGGGGTGTTGGCGTTTTGATCTGGGGTGGTTGTATCTGTGCGCTCAGTGTAAGGCAACACTCGACGATTAGCAGGAACATTGCCCCCGTTGTTGAGCGAGGCAATCGCCTCCTCTTTCGTCGCGTAATTTTGCGATGGCGCGGGATTGGGTGGACTGATTACATGGACCAGCTCAAGATGCGATGGATCGCCAAGCGTTTTCTTGACGTACTCAGGATCCGCAATGCCGGGCATCTGCAAAAGAATTTCGTTCGAATTCTGACCGCCACGCCGCTGCAACGTTGGTTCGGCGACGCCCAGAGCATTGATACGAGTCTCAATGATTTTTAGGGCTTGTTCAGTCGCCGAGTCAGCCAGCACCTTTTCGGCTGCACCATTCAAGCTC
>DASQYL010000100.1:0-10568 GCA_035639235.1 Pyrinomonadaceae bacterium
GTTTAATGAAATCGTACGTCATCCAGAAATTCTCCGGCGCCAGCGGTGTGTGCATTTGCCAAACCAGGTGGTATTCCAAAGTGTCGCCGGGTCTTAAGCCAGGCACAGTGATGTGCTTCTGCCGGACGTCCGTATAGACCGGCGCCTCGCGCGAAACCGGCGCGGTGAGGTCCTGAACGTCACCGGAGGACGCTGCGACTACAGAACCGTCAGGCTTGCGCACGCGCACAAAATCGATGTTCAGTTTTTCGTTGGCGGAGATGTAAGGAAAAATGAGCTGGCCAAATCGTTCGACGGCAGCTTCGTTTTGCACCTTGGCGCGAAAAGTCAATTCATGGGTGCCAGTGCCGTCCTTTTCAAACCGATAAGCAGTCTTGAGTTGTTCGAGCACAACTGCTTCCTGCGAGTAATCGTTATCTGATGAGGATTTAGTGGGCTCAATTTTCCGCGAATTGCTTTGCGCGCTCGCCAGAGGAAGACTGATTAGTTGAATACTGAATATGATTAGAAACGCGAATAAGAGCGCGCGGGGAATTGAGTTCATGTTATCTCCTTCGCAAGGGTAAATCAGAAAGGAATCGGGACGAGTTTAGCCGACAACCGGAAACGAGCAAAGCGTAATTACCACGGTCTGGTGATGCGGATCACCTCGATGAGGGGCCAAGTGATAAGCCCGCGGCCAGGCGTCGCGGGCTTATGACTGTCTAACGCAAAACCACTTTGCGCAGCAAGCCGGAACGGCTTGCGTTATTACTGAATCGTATCAGTCGATCCTTTGAAGCCGTGCATAGCCTGTCTCAAAGTCCACTTCAATACGCGCTTGGTATCGTAGCAGTAAGCGAGAATGTAGTTGCAGGTCGAGAGACAATGCTTGGAACATTCCTGCTTCATCTCATCCAACTGCGCGTGATCGAATTTCGGATTCTCGATGGTGCCCCAATCATGCGTGACTGAGTACATCGGGAAGCACGGAGCGAGCGTGCCGTCGGTGCGAATGATGAGCGAGTTCTGGCCCGCGCGGCATTTCCACGGTGGCACTTCGCCGCGCATGAGCTGTTTCATGTCCTGCATGTGCTTGCTCTGGTTGACCATCTTGTAGCCTTCGTTGTGGCGCTTGGCGTCCAGATAGTCGAGCAGGTCGTCGACCTTCGAATAATCATCCGGGGTCAAGTACGTGACGTTCTCATCCAGGTGCTTGAAGTGAGTCTGCTCGGTCATCGGCGACTCGTTGATGTGATAGTCGGTCGCGATGCCGTGGTCGTGCGCAATCTCGGTCAGCTCGCGCACGTCGTCCATGTTGTTGCGGCAGATGTTGATATTGAACATCACCGTGTAGCCGTAGTGATGCTGCCGGCTGACGAGGTATTTGAAGTAAGGCATGATGGGCTCGAGCGCCTTCGGTAGAGACTTGCGATCCTTCACCGAATCGACTGCGAGATTCACAGTCGCCACACCCGCATCGCCCAGCCGATCGATTACGTCCGGCTTCATCAGGCGGCCGTTGGTCGGCAGATAGACGAAGATGTCTTTCTTCGCGGAGTAGTAAACAATCTTGTGAATAAACTTCGGACGCAGAAGCGGTTCGCCGCCCATCAATGCCAGTACGCGCGAGCCAATTGAGTGCAACCAATCGATCGATCGCTTGGCCGTGTCCTCAGTCATGCCTTTCACTTTGTTGTTGTACGACCAGCAGTAGTGACAATCGTAATTGCACTTCCACTCGGTGAACAGATAAGGAATGATCGGCCGCAGGTCTTTGCTGTACCAACGCGACTTGAAGTACGGCGCGCCCCAGGTCTTCCACGTGCGGATTGCGTTCAGCTTTTGATACTCCGACTTGCTCATCGGCTGGGGGTCCGGCTTGATCGGATACGGCGGCTCAGGCAGCACGGCCGGCTCCGGCAGCGGCGCAAGAACCGAACGGGGTTCCGGCTTATAAAGAATTTGGTGGAGTTGCTCGTCGATTCTGAAAGCTGGGGCGGAAGAAGCCGGTGCATTCTCCTGCTGTAATGCTGGTGCCATATTTCCTTGCTACCTCTTATTTTCTGAAGGTCTTAAAACGAAATCGACTGCCTTCGCCAATACACACGGAGAGCAATCGGGTGAAAAATCAAGCGCCCATATTCGCTGATTTCATGCCTAATTGCAAGCAGCAGATGTCAGAGTACCAACTTTAGTTGGGCTTTTCTGTGGCGACTACGCCCGACTGAAGTCGGTACTCTAACGTCGTTTGCTCGTTCAACTGAGAACCGCTAAGCTTTGCAGTTTGTTTCCAGAGTCTTGACGCCGCGTGCATCCACGAAAGATATCGTGCCAGAGACACAAGATTCATCTAACCACTTACCAGCAGCCATTACCGCCGGACTACGGCCGGAATTATTCGAGGACGAGGTTTCGCGCCTTCTCAGCCGCAAGACACTGATCATCGTTTTGGCAGCTCTCGTCGTTACGGGCTTCGCGTTTCGCGCGATTGGTTTATCCCGTGAAGGTCTGAGCGATGACGAGCTGAATAAGCTGGCGGCGGTAAACGATTACCGTGCGCACGGGCTGACGGGTGCGAACGGCGAACACCCATTTTTGATGAAGGCACTGCTGGGCGTTAGCTTAATCGCTTCTGAGCATTGGAATGGTTCATCGTTTGTCGCATCGCGTCCGAAGTTGAACGTCCCGGTTGAGGCTGCCTTACGTCTTCCGGTGGCGATCTTCGGCGCGTTAGTACCGATACTTATTTTTCTCGTCGCCGCCGAATTGTTTGGCAGTGAAGCTGGTCTCATTGCCGCCGCCCTCTGGGCCTTCGACCCTCTGATAATCGGTTTCAACCGCATCGCGAAAGAAGATACTTTCTTCATATTCTTCTTTCTGATGGCGTGTGTCTTTTGGGTTTGCAGCCAACGGATCGCCGAAGCTGGGTCACCGCAAAAGGCGCAGCGATGGTATTGGTTGACGGCGGCGGCCATGGGCGCGATGCTGGCGTCGAAATTGATCGGAATGATGATCGCCATACCAATCTCTTACAACTATGTCTTTCAAAAGATTCCGACGACGCGTTGGGTAATCGGCAAGCGGCGCGTTATTAAAGTTTTTATCATCATGAGCATCGTGTTCGTGATAATGAGCCCAACGATTTTTCTCCCGGAGACCTGGAAATCGATGGCCAACTTTTCGAGCAGCCGCGCAATGGGCCACGACAGCTACGAATTCATTGGACGATTGTATCCGCACAGGTTCAGCGATTGGCTGCGCGGTGAACCCTGGTACTTCTATTTCGTGCTCCTCGCAACCAAGTTGCCGCTGCTATCTGTCGCCTCGTTCATAGTTGGTTGTGTGTTGATGTGGAAGAAGCGTATCGGCGACGGCCGGTACTTTCTGTACATGTGGATGATTCTGTGGCTACTGTCATTCGCCGGCGTGGGCGGAAAATTCACGCGCTACATCACGACTGTGATGCCGGCTGTCTTCATCACAGCCGCTTTGGGAATCCAGTTCGTCGGCCGCGCGTTCGCGCACTTACTTTCACGTTTGCTCAACCGCCAATCAACAAAAATCTACGCGCACGCGGCAGTTGTGGTTGTAGTGATCGCAGTGGGATGTTGGGCCGCGATTTACGCAGCGCCGCATTATCGTCTCTATTACAACCCGATCGCAGTCGGTCGAATCATTTTTCCGCAAGACGATTTCTATGACGCCTACATGCGCGACACGATGAACGAAATTGCGAAACGTGCCTCGGTCAACGCGCACGTCGCCAGCGAGATTTCAAATGTCGCGGAATATTACACTAATCGCGCCAACCGACCCGATCTGGTCTGCTTCGAACTCTCTGATCCGAACGCTCTGAAACAATTGCAGCCAGGCGATTTTGTCATCGACGCACGCGGCCGAACATATTTCAGCAACCAAGCGATGCTGACGCGTCTGCGCGCGGCGAGCAAGCCAGCTTTCAATGTTTCGGTCGGAAATACGCCCGCCGCAGACGTTTACATTTTGGATCGGCAATCTCTTGACGCCCTCCTGGGAAAATAGAATCAGGCGCGGATGAACGCGAATCAAAGCTGACAAGAATAAATAAAACGCCTCCGGGGCTCGTGCTTCCTCATCTCATGTTTTAATATCCGCGTGTATCAGCATTAATCTGCGGCTGATTTTTTTGCTTTATGCCGACGCTCGAACAACTCCTCGCCAAATCAATCCCTGAAATCCGCGAACGATTTATCGATCGCGCGCGGCCGGTGCCCAAAGGGTTGGTCGAAGCGCTCGAAGCCGACACGCGTCAAGGCGCACATCATCTCGCAAAGTTGATCCGCCAGCGCTGGCGCAAGAACCGCGCCGAGGGACAACGCCTGCATAATTTGCTGCGATTCGAAATTGATTTGTGGGAGCAGGGCTTTAACCTGATCGCGGGTGTGGACGAAGCGGGCATGGCCCCGCTGGCTGGTCCGGTCGTCGCCGGCGCGGTAATTCTGCCGAAGAATTACAAACTGAAGAAGTTGAACGATTCAAAGCAGATTTTGGATAGCGCGATGCGCGATGAACTCGCGCAGCAAATTAAAGCGGATGCAATTGTCTGGGCGGCCGGCGTTGCTGAAGTCGAAGAAATCGACACGATCAATATTTATCATGCCGGCTTACTCGCAATGAGCCGTGCCGTTCTGGGCCTGACTCAGCAACCTGATTTCATTCTCGTCGATGCGCGTCGAATTCCGCATTGCTCAACTCCGCAACGCGGCATCATCAAAGGCGACGCGCTGTCGATGAGCATCGCCGCTGCGTCGATCGTCGCCAAGACCACGCGCGACGCAATCATGACTGAGTTCGATTCAATTCATCCCGGCTACAACTTCGCGACTCACAAAGGCTATCCGACGCCGGAGCATTGTCGATGCTTGAAAGAACTGGGCGCCACACCAATCCATCGCCGCAGCTTCGCGCGCGTGCGCGAGGTGTTAGGTCTCGATCCAATTCAGGAAAATTTGTTTCCGGAAGAGCAAGCTGAAGTCGCGAGTGCTTAGTGTCAGAAGCCCGATCGTAAGGGAGGGCAAGTCGCCAGATCAATCGGCCACAGATGAACACAGATTCGCACAGACAAAAACAGCATCAATCTGTTCTGATTTGTGTTTATCCGTGTGAATCTGTGGCTAATCCTCGCTCGCCACTGCCTCCCTGACGGTCGCGCTTCTAACACTAAAACTGAAACTGCGCCCTTAGAGTCACGCTCCGATTGCTCTGCGCGGCACCCGCGCCGAATGAGAATTGTCCCAATCCGGAAATCGAATTCGAAGTTCCAAACAGGGACGAACTCAGATTTCCGATCGGCGTCCCCAGATTTGTGTGATTGAAAACATTCGCCACGAACAAACTCAGAGTTAATCGATATGGTTTGTCTTCGGGCCGGGCGGGTGCGGCGGGACGCGTTGGTTGCGCGGCTGCGGTCTGGCCGCCATTTGCGGGTGGACCACCTTTACCTTGAGCGGCGCTCTGCCTTCTGGCCGGGGGCGCGGCGACGGATCCGAATCCGAACGTCTTCGCGATTCTGAAATTGACTGAGAAGTAGCTTGGGCCGTTGCCGTAATTTCGGGGGACAATCTGCGCGCCCGGCAGCGGCAGCAAATCAAAATTCCCGAAAGGCGTGCGACGAACTGATGCTCTCGTCAAATCAGTTGCAAACGCCGGCCGATCGATAAACAGCGAATCACCATTGTTGTCCAGGCCTGTGGTGATATTGAAAGGCGCGCCCGACTGCGCAATGACGAGCGGAAAAAATCCAATTCCCCATTTCGTTTCAAACGAACCCTGAAAATTGAACCGATGACGCACATCGAGCGACGATCGGCCGAATTCGTTCCGCAAATCATAAGAGTTCGACGGAAACGATCCGGCGCCGTCAGTGTCGCCTTCGGCTTTGCCGAACGAGTAGTTCGCGTTGAAGCTGACTTTCCGATTGAGCCGCGATTGCATCGTGAACATCAGCAAGTGCTGCTTGTACCAACCCGTCGTCTCGTAATCGTAAATGTTCACGCCGTTGCCGGACGGGCGAATACCGCTGACCGGCGCGGGCGCGTTCAAGTTGCGCGAGCGCAATTGATGCAGGCCATGCGTGTCGATATAGCTGACGCTCAACGTCGTGTTGTGCGGCAGCGTGTGTTCGACGCTGATTGAAGTTTGCAGATAATAAGGCTCAGTCAGATCTGAAACTTTTTTCCAGATTGTCTGTGGTTGAGCGGACGAAATGGTGGCGAGCGTCGGCAAATTCGGATAAAGCGCCAGCAGCGCCGGATCGGTAACCACGTATTGCTGCTCCGTCGTTCCATTGTACCGATTGGCCTGCAGTGTGACTGACGTGCGCACCAAATCATAGAACAGGCCCGCGCCGCCTCGAATCACCGTCTTCGGTTGGCCCTTGGGATTTAAGAAAGGCGTCCAGGCGAACGACAGGCGCGGCGCGAACATGAACTTGCTGTTGAGCTGCGTTTGATATTGATAGCGCAACCCAAGACTCAGCGTGAAATCGGGCCGCATCTTCCAATCATCTTGAAAGAACGGGCCAATGTCCCATTGCTTCACTTCCGCGAACGGATTGCCGCCGGCGATGATCAATTGGTTCGGTGTCGACATGTGCAGCAACGTCTGGCGATAACGATCGAGACTGGTAAAAATGAACGTGCCGCCAAAATTACTCGGCGCCGTGTCGCCGATATGGGCCCAGCGCAGACGCGCGCCAAACTTCAGTGTGTGTGTGCGGGTCGTGATCGAAAGATAGTCGCGCAACTCGCCTTCATGACGCTTGAATGAATAGCCGCCAATCTGCGCGCCGCCGCCGGTGAAGGCGTCGTTGACGATCACCGCGGGACTCGCATCGCTCTGCTGCTGTTTGATGTAATACCAAATGTATTGAAATCCGAATTCGTTCACAGTCCTGGGATTCACGATCGCCATATCGACTGCCTGCAAAATGTGCAACCGATCCGAATAGTCGAAGGCGCGCGACTGAAGCGCGAATCCGCCGACGCCCTGCTTGTGCAAGTCCTGCATGTTGAGGTTGTAGCGCACACTCAACGTGTTGTTCTTGTTGAGAGCGAAATCGAAGCGTGGCCCGAGATTCATGAACGCTTTGGGCGTCACCACCGCCAGATTCACCGGTTGCGGGTTCAGCGAACTGTCGAGCGTGGTCGCGGCGATGACAGCCGTGTCGTCTATATCTCGCCGCCCGAAGTTGAAGAAGAACGATGCGCGCTTCGTGATCGGGCCGCTGAGATTTCCTTCCACATTACGTCGCTGATACGGCGGTTTATTCGCAGCGAAAGGATTGCGAGAATTGAACGCAGCGTCGCTGAACGTGAACGCCGAGCCGCCGTGAAATTTGCCGGTGCCTGGTTTGGTGAACACCTGAATCGTGCCAAATCCAATGCGTTCGAATTCCGCCGAGAACGGATTTTGATTGATGACGATCTGCTGAATTGTCTGCTTATCGGGAAGACCATTCGCCGCGGTGAAGCCGTCGACGAAAACCTGAGTGCCGTTCGGGCCGGCCGCCGGGCCAGCCAAGGCATCGAGTTGAGCCGCGAGCTCATTCGGATCATCGGACAACGAATTCAGATCGCTCCCGCTCAGGACACGCGCAGTCTTGTTGCTGTTCGGATCGGTGCTGACACCGCGGATATCGTCGACCGTCACTCGCTGCTCTTCAATCGTAACCGACAATTGAAAATCATGCGTGTTGACGCCGGGCGAAATTTGCAGCCCACTGACTGTTTGCGGGGCGAATCCTTTTTGTTGGATGCTTACGTTGTACGCGCCAGACCTCAGGTTGTCGAAGCGGTACCCGCCATTGCTGTCGGTTTGTATAGATGTCTTCTTGCCGTTCGCATCGGTGATGGTTACCGTTGCTCCAACGACAACTGCGCTGAGTTGATCGGTGACCTGTCCGCGCAGAGATGTTCCGCGTTGAGCGAACGTAGTTATTGAACAGATCAAAACCGACAGTATGCACAACACCAATTTGACTTTCGTAGATCTCATGGCTCTCTTTCAATCAGCAAGCGTCTCCCTTCTCCCACTGGGAGAAGGGATGGGGATGAGGGCCTGACGCGTCCCATCCAACAAAGGAATTGGGAGAGATGAATTCGCCTCGGCGAATTCATCTCTCCCAGTCAATGGTTCAGTGCATTCATGCCTCAAACGACCCTCTCCCACAGGGAGAGGGCTCAATCATCAATTCACCGGAATCACGCTGAAATCAAAACCCGGCGGCAAGCCGGCGCTGAGCCGCACCGATTGCGGTTTGCCAGGCGCAGGCGCCAGCGCTTTCAAAACCAGATCCACCCCTGCGGCAACTTTAATCGCAACCAGATGCGAGTCGTCGTTCTCAATCGCGCCGGTCACGGCCAACACGTCACCGGCTTTCAAGTCTGTGAGCGCAATGCCCGGCAAGGTATCAATCATTTGCTGCACGTCGATCACCGGTTGCGCCGGCTTTGCTCCCGCGGGTGTGGTCGCAGGTTTGGCCGCGTCGCCCTTTGCTTTCTGCGCAATCGCCGCGGCCACTGGCGGCGAAATTCGATGCAAGACTGAATCTTTATTGAATTGAATTGTGATTGGCTTTTTCTGATCGAGCGTGATCGCGTGAATTTCGCCCCTCTGTTGATCGACATCGACGACAGTCACACCGACGGTCTTAAAGGCGCCAGAAACGATCTGTTCCGCGACAAAGTTTCCGCCGTTCTGATCGCCGAGCGCGCGCAACTGATCGCCGACTCGCACTTCGGCGAACCCGCTGCTGCGCGCATCTTCAAATCTGAGTGAGCCCGCGACGTAGCGGCGAAAGCTCGCCTTGGTGGTATTGATTGAAAGTCTGCCCGTGTTTGTGCCGCGAAGGTCCAAAGTAATCTCGCCGGTCTGCGCATTGACTTCGCGAACGACGCCGCCGACTCCTCGCTGTTTCCATTCGTCGAGATCGTGTTCACGCTTCTTCGCGACTTCAGCTGCCGGCATGACAATCAATCGCTGCGCGGTAAAACTTGAATTCGTCTTCGAACCATGGGCCAGTATGCGGTCGGCGATTGAAATGTCGTCGAACTTAATGGGCTCAGCTTTGCTCAACGTCCGTTCGCCCGCAGGGATTCGCAGGCAGGCCGTGGACGCGTCCGTCGTCAGCTTCACGCTTTCACCCGAGTCGGTTTTAAGCGTCGCGGTCTTGTTTGTCTTATCAATTTCGATGATCGCGCCGACCACGCTATCTAACTTTGACTGCGCTGCTGCCGTGGAAATAAAGACAAGGATGAAGAAGACGACTGATACGTATCGCTGCATGTTTCAGATATACGCTGTCCGCGCCGTTTGGCAGTCAAGAAATGACAAGTCAGCGTTAAGAAATGTCAAGAAAGAGTGGCACGCGCATCTGGCGCGTGGTTCACGGGCGGACGCCCGCGCCACTCTAAAAACCACTTGACATTTCTTGACCGCGAGAAATGTTTGAGCCTATAGAATGGTCATTCGTCGATGTCTGGCCGCGATGGAAACCCAAGTTACGTCGAATTCAGAACCCATCCTTGTGATTGACGACGACGTCGAGTTCTGCAAACTCGTCACGCGTTATCTCACGCAGGAAGGATTTTCAATTCACGCGGTCCATGCGGGCGCTGCCGGCGCCGAAGAAGCTCTGTCAGGAAACCACGCGTTGGTTGTGCTCGACGTGATGATGCCGGGCGTGAATGGTTTCGACGTCTTGCGGCGGATACGCGCGCAGTCACGTATTCCGATTTTAATGTTGACCGCCAAAGGTGACGCTCTCGATCGGGTGCTCGGGCTCGAGATGGGCGCCGACGATTATCTGCCGAAGCCTTTCAATCCTCAGGAACTAGCAGCGCGCATTCGCGCGATTCTGCGACGCGTCAAACTCGACACGCCGCCCGGTGCGCCGATTTCAGTCGGCGACGTCGAGATCGATGCGCGCGCTCGAGTGGTAAGGCGTCGCGGCGAAATCGTTAGCGTGACCTCCGTTGAATTCGATTTGCTCGAAGTGCTGTTGCGTGCCGCCGGCCAGGTCGTCGGCCGCGACAAACTGACGCGTGACGTATTAGGCCGCGAATTTTCTCCGTTCGATCGCAGCATCGACACGCACGTCTGCAATCTGCGGAAGAAAATCGGATTGCTTCCCGATGGCACTGAGCGAATCAAGGGCGTGCGCGGCATTGGATATTTGTATGCACTCGTTCAAACAGACTCTTAATTCCCTTTCCCATTGGGAGAGGGTCAGGGTGAGGGCTTACGGCTTGAAGTCATTTTACCTGTGACGTTCTGAGATGATTTCGCTCGGCGAGCGAAATCATCTTTCACAAACAAGCGAGTATTGGCTGTAGTCACAATCCCTTATCCCTCCTTCTTCCAAAGAGAGAAGGAGACAAATCAAAACTTTGCAAAGTCTCTTCTTCAAAATCTTTCTTGGCTTTTGCGTCGTCGTCGTGCTGGTTGGCACGTCGCTCGAAACCTCCAGTATCCTCGCGAACTATTTCGAGGTGCGCTGGCAGATGGTTTTGCACAGCATCATGCCGATGGAGGCCGAGAAGTGCGCG
>DASQYL010000101.1:0-4218 GCA_035639235.1 Pyrinomonadaceae bacterium
GAGAACGGAGAACTGCTTTGCGCTGAGACAAATCTCCCGCTCTTCTCGCGCGACGCCCCGGCCCACCTTAAACGTCAGTAAGGTCGTTCGGGCGCGCTGGCGCAGCCGCACATGCCGTCCGCCGGTCTCAGTCGCGAGGTAACCCTGCTTGATGCGAAAATGCCGTGATCGGAGGATTTCCAACGGCAGCCTTTTGATCAGAAATTTCCGCTCGATCTCGCGTGAAGAGACGTGATGAGGTCGGCGCATCCTGGGAGTCAAGCGTTTCCCGCAGAATTGCCAAGCGTATTATCATCGTCATGCCACGGCTGGCTTAGCAAACGGAACGGTTGTGACGCGCGGGGCAGTCCAGCGGATGACTTCAACGCTGCCATCGAATCGCTCGATCAGGGCGGTGTGGCCTTCGACCCAGTCGCCACAGTTGTAGTAGACGACTCGACCAAACTCGTGCACGGCAGCCTTATGGATATGACCGCACAGAACGCCATCTACTCGATAGCGTTCGGCATACTTAATTACAGCAGCTTCGAACTTCCCGATGAAGCTCACAGCATCCTTCACTCGATGCTTGGCAAACGCGCTCAAAGACCAATAGCCAAGACCAAGGCGGCGCCGGACGGAGTTAATCAAAGGATTGAGTGAAAGCAGGAATTGATAGCCGGTATCTCCCAGATAGGCGAGCCACTTCACATTTTGCACAACCGTATCCAGCTCATGTCCGTGAATAACAAGAATGCGACGGCCATCGGCTGTGCGGTGAATAGCTTCCTTTTGGACAGTGATGTTTCCGTACCATCCTTCAAACGAACTTATTAACTCGTCATGATTACCTGGAATGTAGATTACACGCGTTCCTTTCCGCGCCTTGCGCAGAATCTTCTGAACGACATCGTTGTGCTGTTGCGGCCAGTAGATCCCACGACGCATTTGCCAGATATCGAACAAATCACCGACGACATAGAGCGTCTCGCAGTCGTATTTGCGCAGAAAATCGAGTAACGCAGCTGCACCGCTGGCGCGTGTACCAAGATGCACATCCGAGATCCAAATTGTGCGAACGTGACGAGGTTGCAACCCTTCGAATCTCGGTCTGTCGAAGTCAAATCGCGGCGTGTAAGTAGTCATAAGCGGCCCGGCCTGGATCTTACGACTATGCGTTGGCGTAAGGATGAAACCTTCGATGGTTCTTTCGTTCTCTTGAGAGCACATTCGAGCCGAAGATTTTGCGCTTCCGGTGAAGTGCTATCTGTCGACAACGCCGACGAATCGCCAGCGAAGCCAACAGCTTACTAACGAGCCTTTCATTCGTGACCATAGTAGCTTCAGGTTATCGAAAGCTAACCCGAGAATGTTTCGAACCTGTAACGGATACGTAACGTTGTTGTGAAATTCCGGTGGACCAAACCGCAGGCAGAACCGAAACCTGCAAAGGCGGCTCTGCAATTTCTACCGTTAACTAAGCTGAAGTAGATAAGTGCGAATGAACTCGGCTGCACTGACCACCGGCCATATGGCGGTTGCCGCGAGAATTAGAAAAATCAGCGCCTCCAGAAGGAGAAACCAGCAATGTTCACCGCGAAGATATCGTTGACTAATTAACCGAAACGACCGTTGTCGGCGCGTCAGCACCGTTCGTTTGTTAATCGGACGGAGAATCTTTGCGACATAAGGCGAATTCATAATCAGAGCGAACACTACGAGCATCATCGCGTCATGTAACGAAAGGTGACGACCGTGTAACAATGCGGTGTCACTCTCTCCGCAGTCTGAGTCGTCACTCGATTATGAGAGAAACAGATCTGGCTACGGCGGCCCTGTAAGCCTGCTTCAGGGTCGAGGGCATTAGGAAACGATGGCAAAAATCGCTCCACCATCGCAGAAAATGTGGTGTGAATTTGACCACAAGAGATCGCTCACCGCTTCCCAATCGCCGCAACCATTTCACGGGTCCGTGGTTACTATCTTTGACGGCTCTCGCTGCCTTGCGGCGACAAACGTCAGAAAGGCGGAATGAACGAGACACTGCTCGCGCCCCAGGAAACGGCGACGGAAGGTTTGATTACCCTCAAGAGCGACTTCGATCCCAAGGCAACCATGGATCGATTGGAGGATGAGGTGCGGGCACAGAAGATGCAGATATTTGCGCGCATCGATCATTCGGCGGGTGCGGCGGAGGCGGGATTAAAATTGCGCCCGACCGAGCTTCTCATTTTCGGCGGCGCGCTCGGGGGAACCCCTTTGATGCAATCGGGCCAGACTGTTGGAATTGATTTGCCGTTAAAGGTGCTGGTTTGGCAAGACTCGGCGGGTAAGACATGGCTCTCGTATAATGAACCGGACTGGATTGCCCAGCGACACGGAGTGATGAATGCTCAGGCGGCCGTCAATAAGATGATCTCACTGCTTCGCCAGCTTTCGACGAGAGCGACTACTTTGGGAAAATAGCCAAAGCGCTGCGAGTCACGTGATTCGTCAATCCAAAAAGGGGTGACACGAAGGCCGAGGGGGATAACAGCCCTCACCAGCAAATACACTAAACTCGCGCGCGAGAAGGCAGTCCTCGCGACGAAACAAGCCGAAGCCAATGCAGGGTTTTCAGTCCGCGGCTCGTGACCGGCTGACAGGCGAATCTTCGCAAAATGCCTCGAATCATCTCCCAGGAAGGTAAACCGGAGAATGAGAAAGCTCGCTGTTCAGGATGGCAGGTTCGTGATCGGTAACCTAACGTAAACAGTTGTGCCTCTGCCAGGTTGGCTCTCGGCGCTAACCTCGCCCTGGTGTAATTGCACAATGTGTTTGACGATGGATAAACCAAGTCCGGTGCTTCCAAGTTCACGGCCGCGTGCTTTATCGGCCCGATAAAAGCGTTCGAAAATTCGCGGCAGATCCTGGGGCGCGATACCCGCACCTTCATCGGCCACGGAGAGGACAAGATGTTCATTCCGCTTTTCGGCACACATCATAATTCGGCCACCGGGGCGGGAATAGTTCACCGCGTTATCGAGAAGGTTGTGCGCGATTTGCTCGAGGCGAAACTCATCCGCGACCAGCGTGGGAAGATCGGCGGGTACTTGCATCTCGATCCTGAGGTTTTTCTCCGCCAGTCGCTTCGTCCAATCGCTCGCGACATGCTGAAAGAAAGCGCCGAGATCAATCGGTACGAGCTGCAATTTCGTTTCTTTCGCCTCCAGGCGCGCGAGCGCAAGCAAATCTTCCACGAGTCGATTCAATCGATCAGAGTGTCGCTTCATCGTGGTGAAGATGTGCCGGGATTCTTCAGGACTGAGTTGTTCTTCATCCAAAAGCGTTTCGAGATTGCCTCGAAAAATGGAAAGCGGTGTGCGCAATTCGTGCGAGACGTTGGCCACAAAATCGCGCCGGATTTGATCGGTCTGTTTCAAGCTGGTGATGTCGTGAAAAATGATGACGCCGCCGGCAAACGTCTCAGCCTGGTCGACGATTGGCACGGCAACGAGCTGAAAGGTTTTTTCCGATTGAGTGATTTCGGCTTCGCGCGCTTTGCCGTCGGCCAGGACGGCGCGAATAATCTCGGTCGAATCTGCGTCACGAATGATTTCCAGGATCGGCGTTCCAGTGACAACAGGCCGGTCGGCGAACGATTGTTCAAATGCGCGATTGCAAAATCGGACGCGCTGATCCTGATCGACCACGACTAAGGCGTCAGTGAGCGCCGCGAAAATGCTATTCGCTTCCGCGTTCCCCTTCGCCAGTTGCCGATCAAGTTCCTGCCGGCGATTCAACATCTGTTCGAGCGCGGTGCCGATTCGCCAGGCATGACGGTTCCCGCTTACGAGAAATGTTTTCGGTTGCTCGGCGCGCTCAATCTGTCTGACCAGGCGCTCGAGTTCCTGCCACGGATGTATCCATTGGCGACGGAACCACCATGTTCCAAGCACGAGGAGCGACGCCGCAATAACGATCCACCAGAGCATCAGTGTTCGCGCAAACGATAACCGAACCCGCGCACAGTCTCGATGGCATCGCCAGCCTTGCCGAGTTTCTCCCGCAGACGGCGTACGTGAGTATCCACGGTGCGAGTGTCGATTGCGCTCTCATACCCCCAAACGTCGCGGAGCAAACGGTCGCGTTCCTGTACTCGGCCCCGGCGCTGAACCAGGGTACGAAGCAACTTAAACTCGAGGCTGGTCAATTGCACAAGCTTTCCGCTGACCGAAACGCGGTGCCGCAGGCCATCGA
>DASQYL010000102.1:0-2856 GCA_035639235.1 Pyrinomonadaceae bacterium
GCCATGGTCCCGAAGGTGATGATCTGCGCCACGTTCTCGCGGCCGTATTTCCGGGTGACGTAATCGATCACTTCGCCGCGCCGGTTCATACAGAAATCGATATCGATATCCGGCATCGAGATGCGCTCAGGATTAAGAAACCTTTCGAAGAACAAGTTGTATTTCAGAGGGTCGACGTCCGTGATGCGTAGACAGTAGGCCACGAGCGAGCCGGCAGATGAGCCACGACCCGGGCCGACGGGGATTCCATTCTCTTTCGCATATTTCACGAAATCCCAGACGATCAAAAAGTAGCCTGCGTAGCCCATTCGCTTAATGACTTCAATCTCGTGCGAGAGGCGAGCTTCATAGTCAGAAAGCGGATGCGATAATTCGCCGCGCGCAATCTCCGGATCCCAAACTGTAGCCTTGCGAGTCTGATAACCGTCGCGCACGACCTTTTCAAAGTATTCATCGGCCGTCAGTCCAGCTTCTGATTCCGGAAGCGGATAGTTCGGGAGATAGTTGACGCCCTCGGGCAGCTTCAGCTCGCACCGGTCCGCGATCTCAACCGTTCGTTGCAGCGCATCAGGCAATTCGTCGCCGAAGATGGCCCACATCTCTTCGGGCGAACGCACGTAAAAATTCGGCGTCCCGTAGCGCAAACGGTTCTGATCGCTCACGGTCTTGCCCGATCCGATACACAGCAATACATCGTGCGCGCGAGCGTCGTCCGGCATCAGATAGTGCGCGTCGTTAGTCGCCACGAGTGGAATGCCGGTTCGCTTAGATAACTCGACGAGCGGCTTGCGTATGCGTGCCTGCGGCTCGAGACCGTGCTCCTGAATCTCCAGGAAGTAATTTCCCTTCCCGAGAATCTCCTGGAACTCGAGCGCTTGCGCCGCCGCTTCATCAAAACGATCCTGCGCCAGCAGTGCTGAAGGAACTCCGGACATGCACGACGACAACGCAATCAGTCCTTTGCCGTGTTGTGCGAGCAGTTCCTTGTCGATTCGCGGCTTGTAATAAAAACCTTCGGTAAAAGCTTTCGACGTAAGCCGCGAAAGATTTCGATAACCTTCGTAGTCTCTGGCCAACAGGATCAGATGAAAGTTGGCTTTCTCGCCGCCGATGTTACGCGCCGAGCGATCGGCTCGATTGGTCGCCGCGATGTACGTTTCGCACCCGATGATGGGCTTGATGCCCTTGGCTTTCATCGTGTTGTAGAAAGAGATCGCGCCGTACATGTTGCCGTGATCGGTCATGGCGCACGCCTGCATCCCGAGCTTCTCGGTCCGTTCGGCCAGAGGTTTTATCTGGATAGCGCCGTCGAGCAGACTGTAGTCAGTATGTAAGTGGAGATGAACGAAGCCCTTGTCCTGCATGATCGTGACTCAGAAAGAACAGCGCGGGGAAAATTGTGTCTGTTCGGAATGACACTATATCACGTGGCGGCGAGCGATCAACTTAACAAGATGTTGATTCGGATTTAATTTCGCAATGGAGCTGGCTACGCCCATTCTGACGCCGGTTTCTGACTAATCATTCCCACTCGATCGTGCTCGGCGGCTTGGAGCTGATGTCGTAGACGACGCGGTTGACGCCTTTGACTTCTGAGACTATGCGGCTGGAGACGCGGGACAGAAGATCGTGCGGCAGACGCGCCCAATCGGCGGTCATGCCGTCGACGCTGGTTACCGCGCGCAGCGCAATTACCCGCTCGTAGGTTCGCTCATCCCCCATCACACCGACAGTCGAGATGGGCAGCAGCACGGCGAAAGCTTGCCAGACTGAGTTGTAGAGATCCGCCCGCCTGAGTTCCTCGTCGAAAATTCGATCCGCTGCGCGCAGAATTCTCAGGCGCTCGTCGTCCACAACACCGAGCACGCGTACCGCCAGTCCGGGTCCTGGAAATGGATGTCGATCGAGGATCTCTTTCGGCACCCCAAGCTCACGGCCGATGGTGCGAACTTCGTCTTTGAACAATTCGCGCAACGGTTCGATAAGTTTCAGGTTCATTTTCTCGGGCAAGCCGCCTACGTTGTGATGACTCTTGATAGTAACCGACGGTCCGCGAACGGAAACCGATTCAATGACGTCGGGATAGAGCGTGCCCTGCACAAGGAAGTTGACATCGCCGATTTCGGCGGCTTCAGCCTCGAAGACCTCGATGAAAACGCGCCCGATGATCTTTCGCTTCGCTTCAGGATCGGCGATGCCTTTCAATTCGCTGAGAAATCGGTCACGCGCATCGACACCGCGAACGTTCAACTTCATTGCCTGTTGCAACAGGGTAAGCGTCGATTCGAATTCACCTTCGCGCAGCAATCCGTTATTGACGAAGAGGCAGGTCTGTCGATCGCCAATCGCGCGATGAACCAGTGCGGCTGCGACTGAAGAATCAACTCCGCCCGATAGTCCGCAGATCACGCGATCATTCTCTCCGACGGTCTGACGAATGCGTTCGACCTGTTCGTCAATGACTTTTTCAGGGGTCCAGTCACCGTGGCACTTACAAATTTCAAAAAGGAAGTTGCGAAGAATTTGACCGCCCAGCGGGGTGTGCGCAACTTCCGGATGAAATTGAACTCCGTAGATTTCGCGTTCCGGATTTTCGAAAGCGTTAACGCCTTCTTCAGTTTGCGCCGTCATGTGAAATCCGGACGGCAAGCGGGTGACGCGGTCCCCGTGGCTTAACCACACGTCCATTTCTTTCGGCAACCCTCCGAAGAGCCGGGTGCTTTCGTCGACGACGGTCAGCCGCCCGTATCCATAACCACGGCTGCCCGACGCTTTCACTTCTCCGCCCAGTTGCTGCGCCATCAACTGCAAGCCGTAGCAAATTCCGAGCACGGGACAACTCGCTTCGTCAATCAA
>DASQYL010000103.1:0-19444 GCA_035639235.1 Pyrinomonadaceae bacterium
AATTCAGCATCTCAGCCATCGGGACTTGGGCTTTGACGACCTGGTTCTTGCCACGCGAGTCCATGCCTTGCACGCGGCCGCGACGCGAGTTGAGGTCGCCCATGATGTCGCCGCTGCATTCCTGCGGCGCGTCGATCTCGACGTCCATTATCGGTTCGAGCAGCGTCGGTTTCACTTTTTCCATCGCGTTGCGAAAAGCTTTGCGGCCCGCCGCGCGGAAGCTGTGCTCGTCGGAGTCGACGGTGTGATACGAGCCGTCGATCAATTGCACTTTGAAATCGACCAGTGGATAACCGGCGATGGCGCCGTGACCGGCGGCTTCGACGATTCCTTTTTCGATCGCTGGGCGGAACTGCTGCGGGACCGATCCGCCGAAAATCTTGTCTTCGAAAATAAAGCCTTCGCCGCGCGGCAACGGCTCGAACACACACTTGCAATCACCGAACTGTCCGCGGCCGCCCGTTTGTTTCTTATGGCGTCCCTGCACTTCAGCGCGCTGTGTGATCGTCTCCTTGTAAGGCACCTTCGGCGGATGCAGCATCACTTCGACTTGATAGCGCTTCTTCAATTTGTCGACGATCGTTTCGACGTGCACCTGGCCTGAGCCTGCCAGCAGAAATTCCTTCGTCTGCGGATCGCGGGTGAACGACAGCGCCGGATCTTCTTCGAGAATCTTGTGAATCGCCACGCTGATCTTCTCTTCGTCCTGACGGGACTTAGGTTCGATCGCGAAGGCAATGGCTGCTTCCGGATATTGGACCGGATCGTAAACAATCTGATGAGCCTTATCGCACATCGTGTCGCCGGTCTGCGTCTCTTTCAATTTCACGCACGCGATGATGTCACCGGCGTTTGCTTCGGGAACCTTGTCGAGCTGCTTTCCCTGGATCGTGTGGAGCGCGCCGAGTCGTTCTGCGGTGCCGCGGGTTGAGTTGTAGACGGTCGCGTCCGTCCCAACTTTGCCGCTGATTATTTTGAAGACGTTGATGCGGCCCGCGAACGGATCGGCGATGGTGCGGAAGCAATACGCAGAAAATGATTCGCTGCTCGAGTACTTGCGCGTTTCTTCCTCGCCTTTGTCGTTCTTGCCGTGCTCGGCTTCGTGATGCGCAGGATCGGGCGCGAATTCAACTATATGATCGAGCAGAATCTGCAAACCCACGAGGTTCATCGTCGAGACCGCGTAGACCGGACACAGCTTGCTTTGCGCAATCGCGTTGGTGATATTCGGCAGCACGTCTGAATCATCAAGAGTGCCCTGTTCGAAATACTTCTCCATCAACGCGTCGTCCGACTCCGCAACTAACTCGATGATGCGCTCGCGAGTTTTATCAATCACGTCGCGGCCTTCAGCGGGAATATCGATCTCCTTTGCTTTACCCCGCTCGGGATCGAATTCGTAAGCTTTCATGTGGACAACGTCGACCACACCTTTAAAGTTGTGCTCTTTGCCGATCGGCAGAGTGAAGGGAACGATTGCTCGCTTGAAAATGTTGTGCGCGCTGTCGAGCGCGATCCCAATATCTGAATGTTCCTTATCTAATTTCGTGACCACCATCATGCGCGGCAGCATGAACTCATTCGCATAATTCCAAACCTTTTCCGTCTGCACCTCGACGCCTTTGACCCCGTCGACGACGACAATGCCGCAATCGGCGACACGCGCCGCGGGCCGTGCATGCGACACGAACGCGGCGTATCCCGGCGTGTCAATCAAATTGACTTTTGTTTCTTTATGTTCGAGATGAGCGAGCGCGGTATTGAGCGTGATCTTGCGGGCGATTGAGTCTTCGTCGTAGTCGGTCGTGGTCGTGCCTTCATCGACCTTGCCCCAACGGGGTGTGGCGCCTGCGACGTAGAGAAGGGAACTTATCAGTTGCGTCTTCCCTGCGTCGCCGTGTCCAATGACCGCAAGGTTGCGAATGTGTTCAGTATCGTAGACTTTCATAAGGGCGAATGAGTCCTTTCAGAGATCAATGTTCCGATGAACATCCCTCGGTTTCAGTGCTGAAAAGGCGGATGCAATAGCGGATTGCGAAGTAATTTATCGCGAGCAATTGGCGAACGCAAGGCGGCTCAGCTAGCGCGAGATGAATGAAGGAAACCTGGCGAAATAAGCAATTGCCAATACCTGAACGACTATCAAAACAGTCCAAAGAATCAGCGAGATTCGCATGTCGCGTTTCGCTTTGCCGTATTCGGCATCGCCAAACCTGAATCTTCCAAAACGACGGAACCACAAGAGAATTGCTGCGATGGACACAATCGAGTTAAATACATTCACAACTGCCAGGCTGGGGGCAACGAGCAGAATTCCTAACAGCGTCGCGACAAAGACAACGACAGCCGCATACTCCGCGGTCTTAATCGTATTAGCAGAGCTGCATGCCGCGGTGTTGAAAACCACGATGGCGGCGCTGACTTGCGCATACTCCGCGCTGATTGGCTCACGGCAATGTGGACAGGATTCAACACCCGGGGTGATCAGTCGCTTACAACTTGGACACTCCACGAACGGGTGCACAGCAGGGTTGGTGAATGATGAGTCGGTTCGCATTTTCCAAGCCCATTATTAACTGATCCGGCAATCGAAGTTACCGAAGAACGGAAGAGATTGCCGCGAACTTGAGTCTTTTCTGATCAAATTCCCTCGATTGAATCCAAAGTTAATTGCCGCGCAGTTTCTTCAAAGCGGCGGCGGCGCCCTCGTTCACGGGATTCAGCGAGAGCGATTTTTCATAATTCTTAATCGCCAGCTCTTTCTCGCCGTTCATCATGTATGCTTCTCCGAGACTGTCGTACACATTGGCTGACTGCGGGTACGACTCAACGTTGAGCTTAAGGATCTCGATTGCCTGCGAGTATTTTTTCCTGGCCATTAGTTCGTATCCGAGTCGATTTAGACTTGCTTCCGTTTCGACGTACTGATTTTGCGGATTGGATTTGAAAGCACGATAGGCGGCGATCGCCTGTGCCGTTTGATTAGCGTCCAGCGCCTCGCGCATTTGGACCACGAGTTCCTTCTTTGGCACATACTTCAGAATCGCATCCATCGCCGGATCGATGTTGTTTCGATAATCCTCCGAAGTGAGTTCGGCGGCTATCTTTGGTCCCGTCCACTTGCGCGTATCTCTCGGATCCACGAATTGCCACCAAAGCGTTGAAGCCCGCACGGTAATCCCGCTGTTAGGTAGCACCACCGACGCCGGATCGCCGAATTGATTCGGGCTCTCGCCGGTCGGCTCTCCGACAAAGGTAACGTTGGTGTAATTCTCTAATTCGTCGACAAAGTCCTGAGCGGCTGAGAACGTCTGCCGGCCGATGATGGCGAATAGCTTTCCCGGCTGATCGATTTTCGTCGTCCTGATGATGCCCAGCAACAGCGGACGGTTCAGAAAGTTGTTTCCGCCGCCATTCAAGCGAAGATCGATCACGAAGCGATCGACCGGATGCGTGTCCAGAAAATCGAAGAGGCGCTTGGCAAATTCCGCGACGGTTTCATTTTCCTTGTTGGCGATGATGTTGTATTGGAAATAGACGGTTCGCAATTCAGTCAGATACTCAAACCAAAAGAAGTCCTGCGGATATTTTAGCCATAGCGGAGTTGGCGCTCTTGCCCCATCGCGAGCATCGATCCAGTTTGCCGGCTTGCGCCAGGTTGGTCCGTGATTAGCAATCAATTGATCAGCCGATGGTTTTAAGTTAACGGTCTGCTGTCGCCCGTTTCGCTCAACAACGAACGCCGCGTTCTCGGGATCGTCAACAATGCCCAAGGCGTGCAGAATCTCGGGCGTAACCAGGAACGACGGCGCGATGGCTTCAATGCTCATGTCATTGTCTCCATCGCGGCAGACCAATGGTGACACAGCATCAATTGCTTGTTGCGCCGAGTCTTTGCCAATCTTGATGACGCGTGCGCCTACCGCATCCTTATAAGCAGGACCCGCGGCCTGAACAAAGAGACCATCTTTGTATTGATACAAGTAAACCGGATACGAGTGAAACCCAATCTTTGGCCCAAAGGGAAAGTCCTGTATGCGTGTATGGCCATCTCTGATCATTGCCACGATTCGCTGTAGCTCGACGACTATTTGTTCCTGGGTAAGGCGGGGAATTTGTTCGTCGAGACGCCTGACCGCTAGCTCAAACTCTTCGCGAGTCATAACGTGAAAGAGATTCTTGTGACGCTTGGGCATCTCGCTGGCGAAATACCGCAAGTCTTCTCGCCAGTTCTGCGCCGTTGCCATGTCCACAATCCTGTCGGATTGTTTGGCGGTTTGCGCCGCGGATTTATCGATGAACGACGATCCGCACAACACTCCGAGAGCGCAAACGAGCAGCAAGGCCTTATGAAGTTTTGCATCCATTTTCATTTTGTTGTACTCCCGGAGAGAATAGGATACCGCGTATCTCAAGAGCTTTGAACGGTAACTCCAAAATCGAAGTTTACACCGACGGCAATTGCAACCTCTGCCGTTGGATGCACGCGCAGGTCGAGCCGCTCGATCGGGATCGTCGAATCGAATGGCTGGATTACAACGACCCGGAAATTCAAAAACGCGCCGCGCCGCACACCCGTGAACAAATGGCTGAGGAGATGCACGCGCGTTTGTCCGATGGCCGCTGGTTCAGAGGGTACTATTCATGGATCGAAGTCATCCGCGTTTTGCCGCGTTGGAAATGGCTGGCTCCGATCATGAGCCTTTGGCCGTTCACGAAACTTGGCCCGGTCTTCTACCACTGGCTCGCATCGCGACGGTATACACTCTTCGGCGTGCCTCCTCCGTGCGATGCGAGTGGTGTGTGTCGATTGCACAAGTAGCCGCAAGTTTGGCAACTTGGGCTACGTCAAAATCATCCTAAACGCGACCCAGACGAATCAATTGGGTTGAAGCGAACCCTGCATTCGCTAGTTAGGGAGTACGAACATGTTTAAGAAGATTTCTTCACTCTTATTTGCCTCACTTTTAGTATTTGTTTCTGTTGCAGTTTCATTCGGAAAAACCAGTACGAACGATCCCGACGCGGCGCGTGTGCGCGAGCCGTTGAACATCGCAATTCTGATCCAGGACGATTTAATTTCGCGCGTAGGTAACGAACTCGGGGTCACGCGAAAATTTATTCGCGCCTTACCGTCGGGATCGCGTGTGATGGTGGGTTACATCACCGCAGGTTCGTTACAGGTGCGGCAGCCGTTTACGACCGATTTGAATCGCGCGTCCAACTCGTTGCGCATTCCGATCGCCAGCACTTCGGCATCGGCGTACAATCCGTACGTTGAAGTAATCGAAACGATGAAGAAGTTTGATTCAAGCTGGCGAGGACACAATGCAGTCTTGCTAATTTCAGATGGGCTGGATACCTCGCGAGGATTTGACGTCGACAGCGCGGGCCACACGCTCGATATCGATCGCACGATCAAGGAAGCAAATCGTCGTAACGTTGCAATCTTTTCGTTCTATGCTCCATCGGTTGGTTTGACTAGCCACAACTATCTGGCCGCCAGTTACGGACAGAGTTCGCTCAATCGCGTCTCTGACAAGACGGGAGGCAAAGCTTTCTTCCAGGGAACGACCAGCTTTGTCACTTTTGATTCGTATTTTAGTCGTTTGACCCAGGAGTTGAATCGCGTCTACGCAACAGCGTCCTAACTCAACCCAAAGTGTGATTTTGCGAACAGCGCCGTGGGAGTAATCTCACGGCGCTTTTGTTTGGAGTACCATGTCAGAACCGGGAGCCGTAGCGACCGCATCAACCTCGGACTGAATCAACGAACGCTCTCTTTTTATCAATCCGCTTCTTGATCCGGTCGCTACCGCTCGCGGTTCTGACACGCCGCTCGCGGTTCTGACATAAATTCTCTGGCGCGCGGCCAATCTCGGTGGTAAATTATGGCGGTCACGACCCGAAGGGCCGGCAACACGGGTTGCAGTCATGACTGCCGACAACCCCGCAAACCTTTCGTTCACCACGCGGATTTCTTCCGCCGTTAGCCAACTAATCTTTCGACAATGAACGAGAACAAAGGCCGCGAATACTGTCTAATCGTGGAGGGCGCCTACTTAACCGAAGGCGAGGCCGAACATGCCTTGCGCGATCCTTTCATCGAAGACTGGGTCGAACAGCACGGCCATTTCAAAATCCATAACATGGATGACATCCAGGTGACGCCGGGCGTGACGCTCGGCTCGTTGGGCGTTTATATGATCGACGAGCGCGTCTTCGAAATCGCCAGTGACGACGCCGATCATCCTCTGACGGAACACAAGGCGAAGCGCGTCGCGGAGGCACTGCGGCGACAGGATATGTTCGATGAGATCAGCGTCGAGCCACGAGAGGAAGAAGTCGGTTGAATTGGAATTGGGACTCCCAAAATTGGAGAACATCGAACAAGCTGCTGTTGCTGTTTGCGACTTTCTGGCCACTTCTTTACATGCTGCTGTTTCTTGGAATCATCGGATCGATGATGTTCCTGAGCATTCGGGCTGAGAACCATCGTAATGCAGCTTGCGCGTACCTCGATGTGCTTCAGTTGGATCGTAAGATTAAGGCAGGCGAGATCAAGCAACTAATCGTGCGAGAGTTTGAAATAGTCGCGATAGATCGAGCTGGAGATTGCAAATACACGACTCGGGTCGTGGATGATTCAGTGCGAGGAGAACTTCTCACCGATGCGAACGAGGTTGTTGATGGACATACACGAGTAGACCTGGTAACGAAAGAAGCGAACGAGAGTCCGGTTCCCCCGCCCATCGCAATCGGCACGGGACTAGGATTTATGGTTCTAATGGTGGTTCATCTCGGCACCATCTTGCTGATGATCGCTTTGATGCCGTTTTACATTGTGCTTGCAGTCAATAACCCGCGATTAGAACAGACTATGAGAATTGTCTGGGTCGTTCTCCTGTGCACAGTTGGACTGATCGCAAATCCAGTTTATTGGTATCTGTACGTCTGGCGTAAGCCGAAGCCGTCTAGTGCAAACGAGAGTATCTAAGAATGAGCAAGTAAAGGCATTACCAAAATGGGGGAAATCGACAAGAAGTTTCTAGGAGGTCGCGTGAGCGTCGTTGTCGGCGATATCACCAAGCAGGATGTCGAAGCGATCGTCAACGCGGCCAACTCTTCGCTGCTTGGTGGTGGCGGTGTTGACGGCGCAATTCATCGCGCCGGCGGACCAAAGATTCTCGAAGAGTGCCGCGAGATTCGACGGACACGTTTTCCGCAAGGTTTGCCGACGGGGGAAGCCGTCGTGACGACTGGAGGAAATCTTCAGGCGCTCTATGTGATTCACACGGTTGGACCAATCTACCGAGAGCATAATGGACGTGAAGCGGAGTTACTGGCGAACTGTTATTACAACTCGCTGGCGCTGGCGGTGGAAAAGAACGTGACCTCAGTAGCACTCCCGTCCATCGCGACCGGCGTCTATGGTTATCCGCGCGATGAGGCAGCTGAAGTTGCCTCGCGCACAATTGAAAAATTTCTCGCGAATGATTTGCAGTTGAAGGAGGTGCGGCTCGTATTTTTTCAGGCTGCTGACGCGGAAGTATTCTTAGCGAATCAAAGGTTCAGTGAATAAGAAGGATGTCTTCGTGCCGAAGGCACGAGATGTTTATAGTTCTTTGCCAATAGCTAGTTTTCCTGCCGCGAAATCGAAACGACGATTTCGATTTCGCGGCGAAGCATTTTGATCTGTAGTTCTATAAACATTTCGCGCCTGACGGCGCGAAGAAGACTTGGATACTGATCCGACGCCGAGATACTTCTACGGTTGACCCGCGCCCGTACTTTCTGCAAAATCAAAAATTCTTTTGGGCGGCGTAAGCCGTTTTATTTTGCTCGGACTCTTAATCAATAAATGACCCCTGACATTTCATCGGACATCAAGAACGATAGCGCTACGCGCCGGGAACTGCCCCCGACCCTCGCTTCGCTGCGCGATTTGTCCTGGAACTATTGGTGGAGTTGGGCGCCGGACGGCTCTGAAGTTTTCCGCGACCTCGATCCAAACCTCTGGGCGCAATGCGAGCAGAACCCGCGGCGGCTGCTGATGCAAATTTCTGATTTGCGTCTGGCAGAGATCGCCACCGATCCACTTTTTGTCGAACGCGTGCAACGCCTGCATGGAAGGTTCGTCGCGTACGTAAGAGACTTGAAACCCTGGGCCAAGCTGGCGCTGCCGCCGCATATTACCAGGCAAACCCCGGTTGCTTATTTCTGCGCCGAGTTCGGGCTTCACAATTCGCTGCCGCTTTACTCCGGCGGCTTGGGCATTCTCGCCGGCGATCATCTGAAGTCCGCGAGCGATTTGAATCTGCCGCTCGTCGCGGTCGGCCTCTTTTATCGCTTCGGATACTTTCGCCAACGCATGCGACGAGACGATTGGCAGGAAGAGGAGTATCGCGAAAATCACGTTGACGAACTCGCGCTGAAGAGTGTCGATGACGAACAAGGTAATCCGCTGCTGGTTCAGGTCGCGATGCGCGGGCGCGTAGTGTCGGCGCGCGTGTGGCGAGCCGATGTGGGCCGAGTGCAGCTTTATTTGCTTGATACCAACGTTGCGGAGAACAACGAAGTCGATCGTTTGGTGACGGGGCATCTCTACGGCGGCGATCGCGAGACTCGTCTCGTTCAGGAAATGATGTTGGGTATCGGCGGCGTACGGTTGTTGCAGTTACTAAAAATCGAGCCGTCGGTATTTCATTTGAATGAAGGCCATTCGGCATTTCTGACACTCGAACTCGCGCGCGAGATCATTGAAAGCGACAGCGTCACGTTTGCTGAAGCAATGAACCGCGTCCGCGAACGTTGCGTCTTCACGACGCATACTCCGGTGGCCGCCGGCCATGATGAATTCGATGCGGCCCTGGTCGAAAAGGGCTTTGGTGAATGGCCGCAGACCGCGCTCGGTTTATCGCGCGAAGAGTTTTTGCAACTGGGCCGCGTCAACGGCAATTCCGATGAGTCGTTTGGATTAACGCCGCTGGCCTTGCGCATGTCTCGTTCGACCAACGGCGTGAGTCGCAAGCATGGTGAAGTCTCGCGCGCGCTCTGGCAGAAGATGTGGCCCAATGCATCATTGAATGAAGTCCCCATTACATCGGTAACGAACGGGGTGCATCCCGCGACGTGGGTCGCTCCGCTGCTGCGGCGCGTTTACGCTCGTTGTGTCGGCAAAGACTGGATCGAGCGGGCGCGCGACGCCGGCGCGTGGCGCTATGGCATCGAGAAAATTTCCGATGAAGATTTATGGCAGGCGCACTCGCTGCTAAAACAACGCCTCGTCGCCTTCGTGCGCGATGTTTCGTTCGATGCGCGGCTGGCGCGCGGCGAGAGTGAAGAACACATTGAAGCTGCGCGGACGATGTTCGATCCCGAAATACTGACCATCGGATTTGCGCGCCGTGTCGCCGGTTATAAGCGGTGGGACTTGATTCTCAGCGATCGCGATTTGCTCGCGAACTTAATCAACGATCCGAAGCAGCCGGTTCAGTTTGTGTTTGCCGGCAAAGCGCATCCGCAGGATCAAGGCGCCAAGCACATCTTGCAGGAATTAATCGATTGGCAACGCGATCGGTCCGTGCGTCAGCGCGTCGCGTTCATCGAAGACTACGATCAGGAAACCGCGCGGCAGATGGTCCAGGGCGTAGATGTTTGGATGAATGTCCCACGCCGCCCACAAGAGGCTTCCGGCACCAGCGGACAGAAAGTTGCTGTGAACGGTGGCCTGAATTTTTCGGTGCTCGATGGCTGGTGGTTGGAAGGCTATGACGGCGATAACGGATTTGCGATCGGCGATCTGGCTGAGGCCGGCGACGAGGAGATGGATGAGCTGGACGCCGAATCGATGTATCGTGTCCTGGCGGAAGAAATCATTTCGCGTTTCTACGATCTCGATACGGACGGATTGCCGCGCCGTTGGATCGCGATGATGAAGCGATCGATCGGAACGCTGGCGCCGCAATTCAGCAGCGATCGCATGGTCGCCGAATACGTTGAGAGAATCTATTGACGTGTCAGAAAGCCCGACCGTCAGGGAGGGCAGCTCTCGACGCAGGACCGTTCCGCTGAAAGTTCGTCTGTCGCAACTTGCCCTCCCTGACGGTCGGGCTTCTGACACAATCTCCCTTCGTTGTAAACTATCTCACCAATGAAGTACTGCTCAATCTGCAACGAAAAATTTGACGACAGCCTTAGTTTTTGTCCCAAAGACGGAGAGGTCCTGGAAGAAGATTCCGGCTCGCTGGTTGGAAAAGCCCTCGACGGTCAATATCAAATCGAAGCGATGCTCGGCAAAGGCGGCATGGGCGCCGTCTATCGCGCGCGTCACATCCTGCTCGGCGATCGCGTCGCGATCAAAGTGCTGCCTCCCGAGATGCGCGGCAACACCGAATGGCTGCGCCGCTTTCAACGAGAAGGCCAGGCTGCGCGCCGTTTTCGTCATCCGAATGCAGTTACAGTTTACGATCTGCGCACATCCGGCGACGGCACGATTTATCTGGTCATGGAATACGTCGAGGGCAACACGCTCGACGCTGAATTAAAGAAGCGTGGCAAATTCACGCCCGCCGAAGCGCTGACGGTGCTGACTCCCGTAATGAGTGTGCTCAATGCCGCGCACGCGATGGGCGTGGTCCATCGCGATCTCAAACCCGAGAACATCATGATTGGCAAGCCCGCGACTGGTGGCGAGCCGACTGTGAAGCTGCTCGATCTCGGCATTGCTAAGTTGCGTGAAGTCGCCGGCTCAGAGCCGACCGGCAGCACCAATCTCACGGTCGCGGGACAGATGCTCGGCACGCCGTACTATATGTCGCCCGAACAATGGGGCGAGCTACCCGACGACGGCAATCATGAGATCGACGGCCGCGCCGATATCTACAGTCTCGGCGTCGTGATTTACGAATTGATCGCCGGCAAGCGACCATTCACCGGATTCAGTTTGCCGGAGTTGCGGCGTCAGCACATAAGTATGACGCCGCCTCGTCTGCATGAAGTCGATGCGAATGTGCCGTTGGCGTTCAGCGATGCAGTTGCGAAGTCGATAGCCAAGGATCGCAGCGAAAGGCAATCGACTGCGGGTGAATTGGAACAGCAATTGACTGCCGCGTTGGCGGCCGAAGGAATCGCTCCTTCCGATTCCGTTTCGGAATTTGCTTCGGCGCCGCCCGTACCGTCGCGCGGCGCGGTAACTTCACCGCAACAGACCGCGGCAACGATCGTCACCGGCATCAATGAAACTGAACCGGTAAGATCACCGGCGACGATTCAGAGTCAGGCCGCGACGATGCCAACCGTCGTTTCGCAAGCGGCGGAGCCTACGGCGAAACCGTCTGCCTCGGCCGCGGCGATTGCTGCGGCTGCCACATCAGAAGCGATGGCGGCTGCTGCTACTGCCCCGCCGATCGCGACGCCTCCTGCAAAGGGCAAAGGCTCAGCTTTGATTTTTGCGGGCGTGGGTTTGGTTGTGCTCCTGCTGATTGCCGGTGTCGGCGGGTACTTCGTAATGCACGCGATGATGAGCAAGCCTGAGAGCACGGCGAAGACAGATTCGTCATCGAACACTAGCGGAGCGGATGTCGCCGGCGCGCATGAGGTCGGGCGCTACTGGTTGCAGGTGAATTCAACGAGCGAAGCGAGTTCGATTCGCGCCGACGAACAGTTACAGATGGCCTCGGGTCAACAATTCAGATTTCATTTTTCGCCGAGCGAGAGTGGCTATCTGTATATCATCGGTCCCGGCGACGGAAATGTCCCAACTATTTTTCTCTCTGGCAAACCCGCGTCTGAATTTGGCGTCAAAAATAATGAAATCCAGAGTGGCCAGGATTTTGTCTTTCCCGTCGATAGTAAGACTAACTATAACTGGATGAATCTGGATAACACGCCGGGCACGGATGAATTCACGCTCATCTTCTCAGGGACACGCTTGACGACGCCTGCGTTTCTGGACCAGGCAGCCTTGCATCAACTGAGCAACAGCGAACAAGCGGAACTGAATCAAGCAATCGCGGGTTTTAAATCGAATCTCGCCGGCACGGAGGTAATGAAAAACGCGCCGGAGCCGTTCGTCTCGGTGAAGGTCCCGCAATCCGCAGCGGAGGGCGCGCCTGTAGTTTTCAAAATTAAGATCGCACATAAATAAAGAGTAATTGGGAAGGCGGCGCTTGACGCCGCTTTTCTAGTCGATTGAGCTACCAAAAATGAAAAAGCGCCGTCAAGCCGGCGCACTCCAAGAGTGATGGAGGTACAAGCTACGATGAAATTGAGACTCGTTATTTTGACAACGATTTTGCCGGCACTGACGTGCGCCGTTTACATCGCTAATGCCCAACAGTCTGATGAAGAGGTGCGCGGCGCTTTTCTCAGCTCGCGGCCGAAGACCACAAACACGAACCCACCCGCGCGGCGTCGTCACCAGCCGCCGCGAAATACAAATACCTCGGCAGTGAAGAATTCAAACAGCGCGCGCGACGCGAAGACATCGGGCGCGGCGAACACGAGCGGCAATAAGAATTCAAGCCTCGCCGTGCTGCAACCGATCGCGCTGGGCTACACGATGTTTATGCGCGACGTGAATGGCCGTGCGGTGCGCGTCGATCCGACGCGCGAATTTCACAGCGGCGATCGCATACGCATCTCGCTCGAGCCGAACATCGACGGTTATCTTTACGTGTTTCATACGGAAGGCGACGGGCAGCCGGAGATGATCTTTCCCGACGCGCGACTCGAAGGCGGCGAGAACTGGGTCGAAGCGCACGTGCCGATGGACGTGCCCTCAACGGTCGAGACTGACGAACGTTTGAAATGGTTTCAGTTCGACAACACTCCGGCGACCGAACACTTGTTCGTCGTCCTGACGCGGGAGCCGCTCGCCGATGTTCCCGTAGCGGACACGCTGGTGACTCTGTGCACTACCAACAAAGGCAATTGCCCGTGGCACCCGTCCGTCGATCTCTGGACGCGCATTCAACAAGCCGCTAAGGCTGATGTGAAGATCGTCGCCAGTAACAGCGCCGGCGAACCACAGACTGAAAAAGAACAGGTCGCGGCCACGCGCGGCTTGGGATTGGATCGAAGCGCACCGCAACCGGCCGTGATTAGGATGAACGCATCGACGCAGGCGCCGGTGCTGGTGACGACTCTCGATCTCGTGCACAAGTGATGTGTCGGAATGAATCGCCGCGTAGCGGCGAAATGTTTATAGACATGAGAGCCGGGTTTTGATTCGAATTGGCGCGAAATGCTCGCGAGCATTTCGCGCCAATTCGGGAGTAGTGAAATGAAGCGATTCTATAAATATTTAGCGCCTACGGTGCTGGCGGTCTTGCTGGCCTTGCAGTCGCTCATCTCTCCTGTGACGCTAGCCTATGCCTTCGTCATTTCGCCATCGCCCCAAACCGATCCGGCAACATCACTCTCACGCGGCCGTGCATTGCTAAAGCAGGGTCACGCCGATCAGGCGTTGCCGCTACTTCAATCAGCGCTGGCCGCATTCACTTCGACGAATAATGCGGACGGAGTTGCTGCCGCTGAAGATGCGATTGGCGATCTGTACATGATTCAGGGGCAATACAAAGTCGCCCTCGATCATTACAAATCAGCGTATCAATCATTTGTTGTTGCCAGCGGGAAAGATCAAACGGGAGCGTCAGCCGCGAACAATATCGCCGGCCGCGCGAATGCAACCGCGGGCGCGGCAAGCGAGAGCGCGACCCGAACTTTGGATAACGGTTTCAATGCGAACCTGATGCTGGCAAAGATCGGCGATACAAATTATCGCCTGGGCCAAATGTCTGATGCGAGCACTGCTTACTTTCAGATGAACGTGAGCAAGCCTGAGAGTGCGGCGGCGAAGACGACGCGGCGTCTCGGTGGGTTGGGCGGAATCATCGGCGGCATTAGCACCGGACGCGTCTCGGTTGAGGCGCCGACGACCAGCGCCATCGGTCTGCTCGAAACGACGAAGGAGCTCCAGGAGTATCGCAAAGCAATCGTCTATATGACGTTTGAGCTGGGCATGGGTCGCATCGCATTCGCGAATAAAGACCTCGAAACCGCACGCAAGCATTTTCAAAATGCGCTCGACGCCGGCAGCGGCGCCTTGCCGGTGATTGCGAAGATGGGCCAGACGCGTCGCTTTCGGGCAGCAGCGCGCACCAGTCTCGGCGATGTCGCGTTGCGCGAAGGCCGTTACAAGGATGCGGCGAAGATGTTTACCGACGCTGCGGAAGGCGCCAGGAAAGATGACCGGCTCGATTTGATGTGGCCCGCGCAGCGTGGCGTGGGACGCAGCCTCTGGTTGCAAGCCGCGCAGGAAAAAGACGGCGCGAAGATGCGCGAGCAGGCGCTGAACTCGTATCGCGAGGCGCTCAAGACGATTGAGACAATTCGCGAAGGCAGTCTGCACGCCGATGAATCGCGCACGACATTCTTAGCGACGACGGTCGATGTCTACGACGAAGCGTCGAGCGCCTGCGCCGAGATGGCGCTGATGAGCGCGTCCGGCAATGCTTCGCTTTCAAGCAAGGCCCTTGATTACGGCGCTGAATCATTCCGCATCGCCGAAGCCGGCCGCGCCCGTTCGTTGCTCGACATGCTCGGCGAAGTCAAAGCGCAAATCACCGAAGGTGTGCCCGCCGATTTGCTGAAGAAGAAGCAGGACAATCTCGATCGCCAACAGCAAATCGCCGAACAACTAACGGGTATTGCGCTGTCCGGGGATGAGAAACAGAAACCTTCTGATCTGGAAAACGAACTCGATAAGCTGCAGACCGAGTTCGATCAAATTGAGAATCAGATTCGCACCGCGAGTCCGAAGTATGCGGCGCTGACCGGCGGTCAACCGTTGTCGCTAACAGAGGTGCAGCAGAAGGTGCTCGATGACAACACGGTATTGCTCGAATACGCGCTCGGCGCCGACAACTCTTATCTATTCGCCGTAACCAAATCAGGTGTGTCGCTCTACAAGCTGCCGCGCCGCGCCGACGTGGAACAACTCGCCACTAACTTCCGCGCGCAACTAATTCCGCCCAAGTTGCAACGCCGAATCGTTGGCATCGACGTGGCAGTCGATCAGCAGCGCGGACTGGGAATTGTGCAAGGTCCTTCCGAAGATCTGCCGCCATTTGTCGCCGCGTCTAACGCCCTCTTCAAAGCAGTCATCGAGCCCGCAGCGTCGATCGTCGCCGACAAGCGAATCCTTGTCGTGGCTGACGGTGTGTTGAACTACATTCCGTTTGGGGCGCTGGTGAAAAATGCCGACGGCGGCGCCGACTACGCGTCGCTGAATTATTTGGTGAAGACCAACGAGATAGTTTACGCACCTTCCGCTTCGGTAATCGGCGCGATCCGCGGCAGTAGCCCGACCGTCAGAGAGGGCGCGCCGGGTTCCATGCTACTCGTTGCCGATCCCGTTTTCAGCGCTGACGATCCTCGCGCGAAAGGAAATGCGGCGAGCGCGTCGTCGGGAGAGACGCGCGGTCTTGGCCTCGGACTTGAGAGCGCCGTCAATGACGTGGCCGGAAATGTCGATGCCTCATCTGGCGGCTTACATCTCGCGCGCCTATCCGGCACGCGCATGGAGGCGGACGAGATTTCCAAAATCGCTAAGAGTGCCAACGCGCGAGCCGATTTGTGGACGGACTTGAATGCGAGCGAAGACAACGTTAAGTCACGCGACGTGACTTCATATCGTTATCTACACGTGGCGACGCACGGTCTGCTGGACGCCGAGCGGCCGCAGTTCACAGGTGTGGTGCTGTCGCTCGTAGGCAACAAGACGAACGACGGTTTTCTGCGCACGGATGAAATTTTCAATTTGAAATTGGGATCGCCTTTCGTGATGTTGTCCGCCTGCGAAACCGGATTGGGCAAAGAGAAGCGCGGCGAAGGCGTGATCGGGTTGACGCGCGCATTCATGTACGCCGGTGCGCCGACAGTCGGCGTCAGCCTTTGGTCTGTCGCGGACAAATCGACCGCCGATTTGATGACTGATTTTTATAAGCGTCTGCTCGGCGCGACTCCCGCGTCTCCGGCTGCGGCGATGCGTGACGCGCAGCTCGCAATGATCAACGGCAAGAAGTACAGCGCGCCATTTTACTGGGCCCCGTTTGTCTTAGTCGGCGAGTGGAACTATCCATTCGCCCATTAGCCCATTAGCGCGGCCAATCAAGCCTCAGTTATGATGCTCCCGAACTTAGTGACGAGAATTTATGAATACTCCCTTTGTTGAAATTGACAGCGTTGCTGCGCTCGAAGAGTTTTTGAAAACCTCTAACGGTTCTGCCGTCACATTGTTCAAGCACAGCAACATGTGCGGCGTCAGTGCCCGCGCTTATCGCGAGATGTCCACGCTGGATTTTCCTGTGGCCATGGTTGTAGTACAGCAAGCGAGGCCCGTGTCCGACGAGATCGAAAAACGATGGCACGTCGATCATGAAACGCCGCAGGTGCTGATTGTTAACGGCGACCGCGTCGTCTGGAATGCGTCTCACTTTGAGATCAAAGCGGCAGATGTAGCGGCCGCGTTCAAGGCAGCCGGCACTCATCAGTAATCCGATGGACATTGCGCAAAGACGTCAGGCAATCGAGCCGCGCGAGATTTCGCAAGAAAGCAGCAGCCTTTTGCGAATCACGTGGGCGGACGAAAAGGTCTGTGATTATGCGGCCGCGCGTCTTCGTCGCGCCTGTCCGTGCGCGCAATGTGTCAATGAGTGGACGGGTGAACGGACGCTAAAGCCCGACGCTATTTCGGACGAGATCGAGATCGAGGATGTTTCGATCGTTGGCCGGTACGCGTTGAATTTTCGCTGGAGCGATCGACACGAGACGGGGATTTATAGCTTCCAGTACTTGCGTGACTTGTGCGAGTCGTAGTCGCGCGATCTTTGCTTTTGCCGGTTTTTATGAAAGCGCAACGAATAATGTTCGCGTCGAGGGCGACTGACCAGTCGTTAATAAACGCGCTGCACGAACGTGGATTCGAAGTCTCAACGTCAACTGAAGCTGGCAGCTTGTTAACCTCGCGGTCCGACTTGTTCGTGCTGGATATGACCGGCGTACCAGACGCGATCGACCTCATCGTGAAAATTCGAGCGTCGCCCGAGTTGAGACAGACGCCGCTATTGGCAATCGCCGACTGGGGAACGGGACTGCCGACACTCGCGTTGTCAAACGGCGCGGACGCTTTTGAACCAAAGCCGGTTGCAGCGACGCGATTGATCGCTGCAATCGGACGGCTGTTGGATTCAAATCGGGCAATGACTGCGAAGGCGGCGAGCGACTTATGAATGAAAGAGATTTTTTTAATGAGAAACAAGAAAGCAAACGAGCATCTTTCGTTTGTCCGCATTGCCGCGAGCGCAATGATTACGAAGTGCGTTGGCTGAAGCGTACGAAGAAATCTGCGCCGCCGCGTGGCGCCAACGAAATCGATCGCGCACGCTTCGCGAAGTCGCGCGATTACATGGTGCGAGTCGATGACATGCTTGCTTGTCACAATCCTCGATGCCGCAAGCGTTTTGAAATTCCCACGTCGCAATCCGTCGTTTTTATTTGATGGGTGCCGTCCGAAAGCAGTGGAGAATTAACACAACCTTAACAATTTCGCTGCCGGTTTCTGCAACTATATGGGTGGAACCGGCGTCTAAAAAGGTGCTTTCCCAAGAGAACAGGCCGAACCAGGCCGGAACTTTCAAACGGAAATTTCGTTTATCCTGATTACAACCTGCTCTCCTTTATGTTTATGTCCGATAAAAAAGTGAAAATTATCAAACGCGCTGAGCGCGTTAACCGAAAGCGGAACAAGCCGAAAGCGGTCCGCAAGACTGCGCACGACATCGTGAATACGGTTACCAGTTGGGTCACCGAATTTGAACAACGCCAACGCGACGAAACCGCCAAGGCCGTCGAGAACCTGATTCGCTCTCGCAACCAGCAACCCAACGAAGCTTAAAAAGCTCCTCGTCACCTCCGCAATCAAACGTAGTGAGACAGGCACGGTCACACGTGTTCGTGTCATGAGGTCCAGCTGCCGATGTTACAATGCCGGCAGTTTCTATTGCCGGTGAACCACAACAGACCAGAGTGCTGGTGACAATCAGTGCCCAGGATGACGGTTCGGGAGTCAAGACGATCTACTACTCGTCAGATCAGACACGATATCAACAATACACCGGACCATTTATGATCGACCCTTCTCAAGTAGCCACCATAGCTGCTTTCGCCGATGACAACGCAGCTAATCGTTCAGTAGCGGTCAGTTATGCCGTCCCACGAGTTCCCAGTATTACCGGTCCGGCGAATTTAACTCTGAATACCGCCCCTAATGAAATCAATTGTGGAACTGTGGTCGCCGATAACTCGCTGGGCGATCCTACAGCGTCCAGTGATTCTGCCGGGACCGTGACGATAATTCGGACCGGTGTACCGCCGGGAAATTTATTCCCGGTGGGCACCACCTCAATTGTGTACACGGCTACGGACAGCGACGGTTTGATTGCAACGGCGACACAAACCGTTACGGTAGTAGACAGGACGCCGCCCACAGTAATTTGTCCAGGTGCAGTTGTAGTGTTGTTGCCAATCAGTTCGGCTGCTAGTTCAATGGCGGTGAGTTAACTTCTCCCGTCCGCGAGTGACAATTGCTCAACTACTACTGTCACAACGGTTCCACTTTCCGGATCATCTTTTGCGGTCGGATCGACGCCGATATCTGCCATGGCCACCGATCATAACGGGAATTCTGCATCCTGCTCGTTCACTGTATCAGTTTTGTATCGTTTCACTGGATTCTTTGCCCCAGTAAACAATCTGCCAACGCTGAATTCGGTAAACGCCGGACGCGCGATTCCAATTAAGTTCAGCCTCAGTGGAAATAAAGGATTGAATATTTTCATCGCTGGACCTGGCTCGGGTCTAATTGGCTGTAACTCAAGCACAGAGGTGGAACTGTCGGACACCGTAGCCGCGGGAAACAGCAGCTTGAGTTACGATGCTTCGGCGGATCAGTACACCTATGTTTGGAAAACGGATCCGTCGTGGGTCGGAACATGTCGCCAACTAGTCATTCAGTTGAATGATGGGTCGGTGCAGCGCGCGAACTTCAAATTCAAGTAATTCATTCGTGCTGTTTCACCGCACTCGAACAACCAAATGGATGACAGTTCTTTACTCGAATTGTATTTGGATTTGATGGGTGTGCAGTTATGAAACGCAAAATGATTTCAGTGTGCGTAATCGTCTTCGTTGCCATCTCATGTCTTTTCCTCATTAACAAATATGTCTTCTCATGGGTGGGGGTCACTCTCAAGGGCGTTGGCTTATGCGAATATAGGTCGATAGCTGTGCCTACGCAAAATGGTCTCAATAAAAAGTTGGTCCATGCATATGACCTTCGACAAATAGCTGCCGTCATGAGATCCAAAAGTGATTACCAAGT
>DASQYL010000104.1:0-4052 GCA_035639235.1 Pyrinomonadaceae bacterium
CGCTGATGTTCCTCGGGTCAGGCTCCGTGATTCACGGCATGCATCACGAGCAGGACATGCGCAAGATGGGCGGCTTGAAGAAATACATGCCGATCACTTACATGACCTTCCTCGCCGGCTGGCTGGCGATCTGCGGGATCATTCCGTTCAGCGGCTTCTGGTCGAAAGATGAAATTCTCTGGAACGCGGCCTCGACGACTGCGATTCCTTTCGGTTGGCTGGTTTGGTTGATTGGAACGATCGCCGCGACCTGCACCGCGTTCTACATGACGCGTTTGATGGCGATGACCTTCTGGGGTAAAGAGAGATTTCGCGAGCACGCGCACAGCATGGAGCACGAGGGCCACGCCCAGAAGAAAGAACATCCTACGCCGCGTCACGACGTGCACGTACCGCACGAATCGCCAAAGTCGATGTGGGTGCCGCTGGTTGTGCTGGCGATTCTCGCGACGATTGGTGGTTTCGTCGGCATCAGCACAGCGTTCACCGGCGGTAAGGAAGTTGGCGGGCGAATGAATATCGTCACTTGGCTGAATCCGGTGATTTGGAATGCTGAAACTAAATCATTCGGTAAGCTCGAAGAACAGAAGCCCGCAGAAATTCCGGCGACATATCCACCGCTTAGCGCTTTAGGAAAGAACGCGGCGGAGCCGTCGGGATTTGTTCTGAGCGAATCAGTTGAATCGAGGTTGGGGAGTGAGACCGCGACCGAATGGCTCTTCATAGTCATTTCACTTGTCGTCGCGGGCTTCGGCATCGGGTTGGGTTTACTCTTCTACGTCAAGAGTCCGCAGCTCGCCGACATTTGGGCGGCACGGGTCAAGCCTTTGTACGAAGCCAGCTATAACAAATATTGGATTGACGAATTTTATGGACTGGCGATCACGCGCCGCACGATGGATCTCGCGCGGCTCGTATTTGGTTTCGATTCGAAGGTCGTCGATGGCGGCGTCAACGGCTCCGCGTGGCTGACGCGTTTGACGAGCATTATCACTGGATTGACCGACAAATATTTTGTCGATGGTCTGGTCAATACGATTGCGAATTTTGTGATTCGCTTGATGTCGCCGATTGTGCGCGCAGCGCAAACCGGACTAACGGCAAACTATGCGCTGGTCATGGTGATCGGATTGCTTGTCGCAGTGGCGTTGTATTTCATCAAGAGTTCTTAATCTTCTCTGCGTGCTCATGGTTTAGATAGCTTCACCACAGAGGGCACAGAGGAACACAGAAGCTTTAAGAGGACTGACGTGTTCACAAACAACATTCTCTCCATTATTACCTGGCTGCCGGCGGTAGGCGCGATTCTGATTCTCGGACTCTTCAAAAAGGATCAGAATGCGATCATCAAAAAGTTTGCGACGGCCTGGCTGGCCCTCGACTTCGTCATTTCGCTGTGGCTGTTTGGTTACGACCGCAATCTGGGCGGCTTTCAATTTCTCGAAGATCGCCAATGGATTCCGGTCATCGGCGCGCGCTATCAAATGGGCGCCGACGGCGTCGCGGTACTGTTGATAGTGCTCACAACTTTCCTCGGGGTACTGGCTGCGCTGTCCTCATGGAAGTACATCGCCAAGCGCGAGAAAGAATATTACGTCCTCCTGCTGCTGCTGCAGACGATGGTCCTCGGTGTCTTCTCATCGATGGATTTGTTCCTGTTCTATTTGTTTTTCGAAGTCAGCTTGGTGCCGATGTACTTCCTGATCGGCATTTGGGGCGGCGAAAATCGATTGTATGCCGCGATCAAATTTTTCCTTTACACGCTAGTCGGATCGGTCGTGATGTTGCTGGGTGTCTTGAAGATGTATTTCCTGACACAGGACACAACCCTGACCGCGAAGATTGCGCCGGCAGCATTCGATTTGCTCGCAGGAAATGCCAAAGCGAGCGCGATGATTTCATCGACAGTTCAAGCCGCTGCGCAAAACGGTACCGGAAATTTCAGCATCATCTACATGCAAGCCGTCGGTTCAGTGCTGCCGATGGGCACTCTGCAAGTGCTTTTGTTTTTCGCCTTTGCGCTGGGCTTCGCGATCAAGGTGCCGATGTGGCCGTTTCACACCTGGCTGCCTGACGCACACGTCGAAGCGCCGACGGCCGGCTCAGTGATTCTCGCGGGCATTCTGCTGAAGCTGGGAACCTACGGTTTTTATCGTTTCAACTTGCCGATGTTTCCTAAAGCGTCTTTGGATGAAGTTTTCTTCGGCAAGTTCGGCGTGCGCAGCATCATGATTTTTCTCGCGATTGTTTCAATCATCTACGGCGCGTTGGCCGCGATGTATTTCGTGGTGAAGAAAGATGGCGACGTAAAAAAACTGGTCGCTTATTCATCCGTGTCGTCGATGGGTATTGTGATGCTCGGGTTGTTCGCGCTCAATCCGAACGGCATCAACGGCGCCGTGATGCAGATGATCAATCACGGAATTTATTCGGGCGCGTTATTTTTGCTCGTCGGCATAATTTATGAGCGGCGTCACACTCGCAAAGTTTCAGAGTTCGGTGGCTTGTCGCATGTGATGCCCGGTTACGCGGCGGTGTTTCTGGCGATGGCCATGACCGCGATCGGTCTGCCTTTGCTCGCAGTTTTCATTTCCGAATTCCTGGCGATGCGGGGCGCATTCGAAGCCAACCCGGTGTGGGCCGGTTGGGCGGGACTGGGAATCATTTTGAATGCGGGCTACATGCTTTGGCTTTATCAGCGCATGTTTTTTGGTGAAATTGAAAACGAAAAAAATAAACTATTGCCGGATTTGAGTAGGCGTGAATGGGCTTACATGTTGCCGCTGGTGATCATGTCCTTGTGGATCGGAGTGTATCCAGCGCCGTTTCTGCGCTACATCGAGAAGCCGGTCAACGCAGTCGTGCGAGCGGTGAAGCCAACGTATGTAATACCGGGACAACCCGCCGTGACAGTCACCAGCGCGCCGGCAATCACTACGACGAGCGCGCCGATTCAAGTGCGGCCGGCGCAGAAGTAGACGGCGCAGCGTACGGCTGGAAATAGCCTAACGATTCATCGGTGGGATTAGGACAGAAGGAAAATGAAGTCGGTGAAACTGACAACAGCATCATGGCGGCGCATCACGATTTGCGGATTGCTCTCGCCCGCTGTGCGGGCTTGGGATCATAATTATCCCGCGAACCCAGCACTGAGTGCTGGGCTATTTTCAACTGTCCGCTTCGCGGACAACTAGAAGCGAACGAATGCTGCTTTTATTTCAAGCTACCGGACTGCTAAATCCGCGCGACCTGCAACTGATCGCGCCTGAGTTAATCATCACCATCGCCGCGTGTGCCGCGCTGGTGATGGAAGTTATCCTGCCTTACAAACTCGGCAAGTGGACCGCGTACTTTTCACTCGCCGGCATCGCGTTTGCACTCATCTCGCTTGGCGCGCAATTCGTCGCTATGGGCGGTACGTTCCGCTTCAATTCGCTCGGCGCTCTGACGCCGGCCGACGGCTTCTTCGGCATGGTGCACATCGACGGCTTCGCGCTGATCTTTCGCGCCATCTTTTTGATTGCGGCGGCGCTGGCCATCGCGATTTCGATTCGTTATCTCGACATCGAACGCGAACAGCACGGCGAATATTACTCGCTGATTCTGTTTGCGACCGTCGGGATGATGTTTCTGGGCGCCGGCTACGATCTGATTTCGCTCTACATCGCGCTCGAGTTAATGGCGCTGACGTTCTACGTGCTGGTCGCTTTCACGAAACGCGATCGCCGATCGAATGAAGCCGGCATGAAATATTTTCTGTTGGGCGCGTTTTCTTCGGGCATTCTCTTGTATGGCATGTCGGTGGTTTATGGCCTGACCGGTTCTACCAACCTCGGAGAGATTGGACGAAACCTCAATGGCGTTACTGAGCTACGGCCGTTGCTGCTCATCGGCATGATCGCTCTGGCCGCCGGATTATTCTTCAAGGTTGCGGCCGTGCCGTTTCACATGTGGGCGCCCGACGCCTACGAAGGCGCACCCACGTCGGTAACTGCGTTTCTCTCGACGGGATCGAAGGCCGCGAGCTTTGCGCTTTACGCGCGTATCTTCTT
>DASQYL010000105.1:0-2955 GCA_035639235.1 Pyrinomonadaceae bacterium
GGTGCGTGATTCGTCGAGCTGCTTTCCATCAAGCAGGAACACTTGAGGCGTTGCCGCTTGCATTGGGTACGTCACTACCGGCGCGGCACGCATGTGCGCGACGCTCGCACTTCCACTTGTCACGAGCGAAAACACGACGAAACCAATTTGCAGCCTAAAAAGTCCAAGTTTTGTACAAATATGCTTGCCCATCGTCTCGATTACGGTGTAAAGTGAGCCGCGTTTTGCGGTCGTTACCGGTAACGAACATCGGATTCTATTGATTGCGTCACCTGGTGTCAATGAAATACATCAGGGAAGACTTCATTACCAGTGAAAACTAAACTAACTATTCCGCTGCTGGTTTTGGGTGGCTTGGCGGCGACCATCCTACCGGTTCCAGGCGAGTCAGGCGCGAGTCTTCAAACACAGAGTCAAAGACCGATTTATCACAATGGTTGGATCGATCTAAACAAGAACGGCCGCATGGATGTTTATGAGAACCCTCAGGCGCCCATCGACCAGCGCGTGAACGATCTTCTCTCACAAATGAACCTGGATGAGAAGACCTGTCAAACGGCGACGCTCTATGGAGTCGGCCGCGGCCGGGCAAACCAGAAAGCGCCAATGGAAGACGAACTGCCAACGCCGGAATGGAAAACGAACAAGCTGTGGAAAGACGGCATCGCGAACATTGACGAACATTTGAATGGCGTCGGCCCCAACGGCAAGAGCATTTACGCCACCGATATCGTCAAGCACGTCTGGGCCATGAATACGGTGCAGCGCTTCTTTATCGAAGACACCCGCCTCGGAATTCCCGTAGATTTCACGAACGAAGGCTTGCGTGGCTTGAACTGGTCAACTGCCACCAGCTTTCCGTCCGAATTGGGCCAGGGAAACACCTGGGACAAAGAACTCATCAGCGAGATTGGGCGAGTCACGGCCGACGAAGCGCGCGCGCTCGGCTATACCAACGTCTACGCGCCGACGCTCGACGTTTCGCGTGATCAGCGTTGGGGAAGAATTGAAGATACTTACGGCGAAGATCCTTACCTGGTGTCGCGGCTCGGCGTCGAGATGGCGAAGGCAATGCAAAAGGACTACAAGATTGCTTCCACCGCGAAGCACTTCGCCGTTTACAGTATTGCCAAGGGCGCGCGCGAAGGTCAGGCACGGACTGATCCGCAAGCGACGCCGCACGAAGTCGAAAACATTTTCCTCCCTCCGTTCAAAGCGGCGATCAAGGAAGCTGGCATCCTCGGCGTGATGAGTTCGTATAACGATTATGACGGCACCCCGATTACCGGCAGCCACTACTGGCTCACAGATCGTTTGCGGAATGAGTTTGGCTTTCGCGGCTACGTTGTCTCAGACAGCGCCGCCGTTGAATATCTTTACAACAAACACGGCGTGGCGACTGACATGAAAGACGCGGTGCGGCAATCAATCGAAGCCGGCTTGAACGTGAAGACGAACTTCACGCCGCCGGAAGATTTCGTGCTGCCGCTGCGCGAGTTGGTTAAAGAAGGCAAGGTGTCGATGAAGACGCTCGACGATCGCGTCCGCGACGTTTTGCGTGTGAAGTTCCTGCTGGGCCTGTTTGATCATCCGTATGTGGAAGACGCCGCACACACCGCAAGCATCGTCAACTCGGCTGAGCATCAACAGGTCGCGTTACGCGCCGCGCGGGAAAGCATTGTGCTGCTGAAGAACGCTCACAACGTGTTGCCGCTCAGTAAAGAAATCAAATCGATCGCCGTCATTGGCCCAAACGCGGACGATGATAGCCTCGTTCGCTATCGCTACGGTCCAAACCAGGTCAAGGGCGGGACTGTGCTCGAAGGAATCAGGACTAAGCTAGGCGATCGCGTGAAGGTGAATTACGCGAAAGGCTGCGATGTGGTTGACGAGCACTGGCCCGAAACGGAAGTGTTGCCCGCGCCGCTTACCGAAAAAGAGAAAGCAGAAATTGCGAACGCCGTTGACGCGGCGAAGCAATCGGATGTGGCCATAGTCGTGCTCGGCGATGGAACCAACACGGTCGGCGAGACAGCGTCGCGAACGAGTCTTGATCTTCCTGGCCGCCAACTGGATCTCGTGCAGGCTATTTATGCCGCGGGCAAGCCGACTATCGTTGTGTTATTGAACGGCCGTCCGATGAGCATTAACTGGATCGATCGCTACGTACCGGGAATTATTGAAGCGTGGTTTCCCGGAGTGCAGGGCGGCGCGGCCATCGCTGACGTTTTGTTTGGTGATTACGATCCCGGCGGCAAGCTATCAGTCACGTTCCCCAAGACAGTTGGCCAAATTCCTTATAACTTCCCAACGAAGCCCAACGCTCAGTGGGAGGGCGAGAAGACGCGCGTTAACGGCGCGCTCTATTTCTTTGGCTATGGCCTAAGCTACACGACCTTTAAGTACAGCAATCTGAAAATCAGCCCTGACAGCGTATTGGTTCCGGCAACGGGATCGCATGGCGTCGTTACTGTGACGTTCGATGTCACGAACTCAGGTGCGCGCGACGGCGATGAAGTCGTCCAACTATATACACATGAACTCGTGACGAGCGTAACAACCTACGAAAAGAACCTGCGCGGATTTGAGCGCATCCACCTGAAAGCAGGCGAAACCAAAACTGTAACCTTTACCTTGAGCCGTGACGATCTCGGGCTTTGGGATCGCCAGATGCACTTCGTGGTTGAACCGGGAAAATTCAAAGTGATGATCGGATCCGGATCCGAAGATATTCGACTGAACGGAGAGTTCACCGTCCGCTAAATGAAAACCGGTAAACATTTTGCAGTTGCGTTAGTTGCCGCACTGGCGCTCGCGATCCTTGGCGCGAGGCACGGAACGCGCTTCTCGGCGACAGCCGCTGCGGTTGACGCGAATGGCTACAACGTGAAGTCGTTCGGCGCGGTGGGCGATGGGAAGACCCACGATACGGCAGCCATCAACAAAGCAATTGAG
>DASQYL010000106.1:0-2994 GCA_035639235.1 Pyrinomonadaceae bacterium
AGGTTGGTTTCGTTTTCTTATCATCGCAACGGATGTGCCGTTTGAGATTGCTAACGAATGGAAGAATTGTAATTGAAGATTGAGGAAAGCTGCCCGCGCAGCGCGAGAAAAGTCACTGCGAAAATTCGTGCGTGGATTAATTCGAACTGTTGATTACTTCAACATCGTCAGCGCCGTGACTGGCCATGCGTTCAGTTGAATAGTGAATCGATTCAACCGGTGAAGACACCGCGCCCGTGCGTTGCGCGAATTGTCTATAGGCCAGAAAACCAATTCCCAACACAGCCCAGCACAGGTCACGCGCTTTGCGAATAATTGCCAGGGTCACGCCGGCAGGCTCGGTGAAGTGCAAGAGTTCCGAGACCTTGCCAGTGCCGGCTTCGTCGACTCCCAGACGTAGCGGGACGAACTTAAATACCATCGTGATCAGACGGTTAACTGATTCGAGAATGAACGCTGAGAAGATCGTGGGTGGATGTTGCGGACTGATGAAAAGCAGCGTCACGTATATCTCGGCGACACCCGCGAGATGAAACGATCCCTCAAGGAGCAGAATCGGTAAGAACCGGGCGCGGTTGCGACGATAGAAGCCGTAGACCCGGTCCTCGAGCCGGCGCGCACGGTCGAACCAATTAGGACTAAGGCGCTTCTTGGACAATCGACGGAAGATGCCACTGACAAATCTGACTTCGGCCCAGATAAAAATGGCGCCGACAACAAAGGCTGCACAGATCAGCGCGAGCGTGATCGTGCTTATCAATCGCAGGCCCTTCGCCTGGCTGAAGTTCAGCAGCACCGCCACCATCCCGCACGAGATAAAGATGACGATCGAGATGCTGTAGAAAATATTTTCCACCACCATCGACGAGAAGCCGGCCATGAGCGGCAGCCGGTCACGAATCAATGCTGGTTTCGCCGGCTCAGAGACGATGAAGCTCGCGAACGGCAAAATGTTGCCGATAGCATCTGACATGACGCGCGCGCGAAACGCGTCCGAAAAACGCAGGCGGTGAGGACCTTCAACGGAAAGCATCCACGCAAACGATCTAACGATCTGGCGAATGGATGAAATTGCGAGAATGAGAAGGAAACCGAACCCTAAGTTGCGAATGCCGGTGGCAATCTGTGCGACGCCGGCGCTCTTTATGAAGTAGAGAAACAGGAGCAGCCCCGCAATCACTACAATCACGCCAAGCGGCGTAAATTTCCGGCGGCCGCCGTTAGATTTATTCTTGATCGATTCTTCGGCGAAACTCATATCATCAATCTCTAGGCAAGTCGTGCTCCGGCCTGATAACTAACCGCAACCCAGAACGAGGCCCACAGAAATCCGCTCGTTATGCTCAATAGGCTGTACTTTTTTGCAGGCATGCCGGCGGTAGCGCATACCAGCGGAATCGAGATGCGAAATCCGGCGGCGAACCTTGAAAACAAAACGGCAATCGTACTGTGCCGCAAAACGAACTTACTAATTTTCGGATACCACTTGCTCAGCCGCTTCGACTTCTTGATAAGTCGCGCCGCTCGTTCATGCGCCGCGTAGAAATAGATCTGATCCCCGGCCGAGCCGCCAATGGCGGCCAACAAGATCGTCAACTTCCAATCGAGATAACCGCGGCCACACAGAGCGCCGGCCGCAATCAGCACGACTTCGCCCTCCCAAAACGCCGCTACCGGAATCGCCAGATAACCCCACTTCGGCAGCAGACGCATGCCCCAACTTTGTTCGGGTTGGAAAACAAAACCGAACCTTTCGATTAAAAGACTGAAGATGGCAATCACGCTGATTAGATAACACCAGCATGCTGGCTGTGCGCAAGTTGAGTCGGCGAAGAGTGATCTGACAAGCTAATCTTCGGCTGCTGATTCTCAATCGGCGGCAAATCGCTCGTGACCTCGCGCACCACTTGCAGGACGCGCTGCACATCTGAATCACGAAGCCGCGAATATACCGGCAACTGCAAGGCGTTAGCCGTTTGCTCGGCGCCGGGACAATGCGCTGCAAATTCTTTGAAGAGCGGCAATGACGAACAAACATCCACGTGCGTCGTCTCGAAATCAACTCCTTTGCGAATAGCCCGGCGTCCCGCACGCGCCGCATCGGAAATGTAGATGCAATATTGGTAATAAACATTCTCATGCGCTGCGTCGCGGGCGGGCACCTGGATCGATCGACAATCCGCCAAGCCTTCGTCATAAACGGCGGCATGTGCGCGAGAACGCGAGTTAAATTGATCGAGTTTCGCCAGCGCGCGCATCCCCAGGAACGCCTGGATGTTCGAGTAACGCTGTCGATAAGATCGCGGGAACGGCTTTAGCGGCCGTATCTTTTCCCAAATATACTTTGATAAATCGTAGTGACCAAACAACGAAGCGGTTGCCTGAATCGGAAATCCCCAGAACGTAAAACCCTTCGGGCTAATGCCGACGCGCGAAACCAGGCCGCCCGCAAAACGCTTGACTAAGTCGCCCGCAGTTTGCAGCGGCTCCGCATTTGTTTGCTCCCGCACTTTGACGGCGAGGTTCGTATCATCGGTAAGCACCATGCCGCCGCCATAAGTATTAATGCCTTTCAGCATTTGAAAACTGAAGAACGATGCATCTCCGAACGTCCCGACCAAACGTCCGTGGTAACGCGCCCCCGCCGCCTGAGCGCAATCTTCAATCACCACGAGATTATGCTTTTCCGCGACGGCCAGAATCTCCGCCATTTCGCAAGGCCGGCCATACAAATGCGTCGGCACGATGGCCCGCGTGCGATGGGTAATCGCAGCTTCGATCAATTTTGGATCGATATTGAACGTGATCGGATCGACGTCGACAAAGACGGGTGTGTATCCGGCTTGGCGCGCCATCTCAGGGACCGCCCAGAACGTAACTGCCGGAAAAATGATTTCGCTACCGGCGGGAAAGTCCAAAGCGCGCAGAATGTAATAAAAAGACATGCGACCGTACGACGTCGCGATCGCGTGGTTCATGTAATGATAATTCGCG
>DASQYL010000107.1:0-5227 GCA_035639235.1 Pyrinomonadaceae bacterium
TCGTCATGGTCTGATCGAGTTGGCCCGTGTTGGGATCGATCACTTGTGCGATACCGTCGCCGGTGCCCACGTCATGCAGCAGGAAATCACTGTAGGGATGAATGATCTTGTTGCCCAGGGCATTCGGCACAGTGAAAGCTCCGCCGTTGATAAGCGTTCCCGGCGGAGCGGTAGTCAAACTGGTGATGTGGCAAATGTCACATCCGATTGAATGGAACAGTGATTGGCCCGCTTGTGCACTCGCAGTCGCGGCCAGCACAGTGTCCCGCGACGGAGCTTTCGTCGCTCGCATAAACCGGGCAAAGGTGTCGATGTCTTCGTCTTTATCCTCGCCGCAGATTACGTTCGGGTGGGCCGTGCACGGCGTGTTGTCGGGCACGTTGTCACAGAGAGTAGTGAACTCGGAGAGATTAAACTTATTGGTTATCCCCATCTCGTTAAGGTAAGCGCCGCCGGCAAACGTCAATAAGCTTGCGTCTTGGCTCTTCCAACCGAAGCGTCCAATGCGCAGCGCCCCGTTAGCCTCGGCTACCGGCACAGAAGTCAATTGACCTTTCATGCCGCTGGGCTGGCCGTTGGGAATATTCTGCAGGGTTGTATTTGAGATACATTCCACGAATCCAAGACCCAGCACGTTCGTCGTCATGCGACGCGCCCGGATGGTTTCGGCGCCGGGGACGCGCTCTTGTGCCTGTTCGTTGGGGTGGTTGTAGATGATCGCATGTGTGTTGACATCCGTTATTACTCCCGGACAGGTGGCCCTTTGATTAACGAGCGACCTGTTCGCGATTGTCACACTGCCGTTGTTGATGGTGATCGTGGCGGGCACGAAGTTGCCGAAATTATCGCTGTGACCCGCTCGCAATTCCGAGATTTGGCTGATGCCGCCGGTCACCGGGTTCTGGTGGCATTCAGCACACGATTGAGCGTTGTAAATGGGTCCGAGGCCTTTGGTAACGTCGTCACGCTCTTCGAAGGTGCCTCGGTCCGCGTCGTGCGTTGCCTGGCTGACAAAGGTTGCGTCATTGGTTAGAGTATCGAAGCCGGTAGGCGCTTCGCTGGCCGATTGGCTTTCGACGGTTTGCGATGACCATATCGGCAAGGCCAACGCGACCGCGAAGAGTAGAAAGATCGGAATTTTCAGGTAGGCAGTCATATTCTTCGACCTCCTTATTTCGAAGTAGACTCTGAGCGCAGAACGAGCGCCACCGATGATCGGCGGTAACTCGTCCCAGAATGTTTTCCTTGGCCCTTGTTCGAAAGCTGGTCGACGCGAGGTGGGCGGTCGAACTTGTTAACGACCAGCAACTCTTCCGGTGAGCGCCATTCGGTCTTCAGCAGGGCGTTCCCGAAAAGAGTATAGGCTCGACCCCTTGCAAGTGGCGCGAACTCTAATATGACTCGCTCATTCTGTCAATAGCAAAGTTTTTGCATCAACGTTTTTGCATTAAAGTTTTGCACTTAGCTCGGAAAAATTGTCTGCGTTCCGCGATGAGACCTTCAGCCAATGATGTCATTAGTCGAAAAGGATCGGCGTGTTTCGGAGCTCGAGGCACAGCTCGGTGAGATTGAGCAGCGTTTGATTCCGACCGGCTTGCATGTGTTTGGCCGACCGTCGGGATCAAGCGAAAGGGAGGACTTGTTCCGCATGATCGTTTCCTACGATCGGTCCGAGCATGGAGCACGCGCCCTTCCACAACTAATCGCTGAAGGTCTCGGCATTGATGATGGTGAAGACATCCTCCAGGCGGCTCAAACGACTGAAATCAGAGTTCTCACGGACAGTATTGTCAGGGAGGCGATCCACATATTCTGCGAGCGAGGCGCCGACGGGGCTGCTGCGTGGTTGAAAGATCGAGCAGAGGTGGACGTGAAGCAGTCGCGCGCCTGCTTCGCCTTGCTGGCATCGATCGATGAACAGTTGGATGCCAATGCGGAACTCGATTCGTTGATGCGAGCCTTGCGCGGCGAATTCATTCAGCCAGGGCCCGGTGCCGACATCGTTCAGAATCCGCTGGTGCTCCCGACCGGACGAAACACTCACGCGGTAAATCCATATTCGGTGCCCTCTGCATCGGCTTTCATTCGCGCAAAGAAAACTGCCGACGAGCTCTTGCAAAGATATCGTGACGAACACGGTCGTTACCCACGCGCGCTCGCGATGGTGTTGTGGGGCCTGGACAACATCAAAACGCAAGGTGAAGCAGTCGCGCAGGCGCTTTGGCTCCTTGGTGTGCGTCCGATTCGCGACGCGCTTAATCGCGCAACAGACGTGCAGATAGTTCCTCTGTCTGAGTTGAATCGACCGCGCATCGACGTCGTGATGACAGTTTCTGGAATCTTTCGCGATCTGTTTGCGCCGACCATGATGTTGCTCGATAAGGCTGTTCGGAAGGTGGCGCAACTGGATGAGCAGGCAGAAGTGAATTACGTTCGGCGAAATATTGAAGAACAGATGAGCGAGGGCGTCGCGAGCTTCGACAGCGCCGTGACGCGTGTATTTTCAAACGCGCCGGGTAATTACGGTGCGAACGTCAATTTCATGGTGACGCAATCGACCTGGGAGAGCGAAAGCGATTTGGGTGATCTATTCGTTAAGCGAAAATGTTTTGCTTACACACGCGACACGGAAGGCCGCACACTCGAAGGACGCGAGGCGCCTGAACTTATGAACGAGGCGCTGTCGCGGGTGGACGCCACGTACCAGAACATCGATTCGTTCGAGGTGGGCATCACCGACGTCGATCATTATTTCGAATATCTCGGCGGGATTTCGAAAGCCGTCGAGATGAGGGCACAAACAAAACCCTCGATTTATTTGTCTGATTCACTCTCGCCGCAGACAAAGATTCGCTCAATCGAAGAAACGGTCCGCCTCGAGACGCGCACCAAGACTCTCAACCCCAAGTGGTTCGAAGGAATGCTCAAGCACGGTTTTCGCGGCGTTGCTGAGATCGAACAGCACGTGACGAACACTTTCGGTTGGAGCGCGACCGCGGATGCGGTCGATCCGTGGATTTACACGGAAGTTTCGAAAACGTTTTTGCTGGATGACGCGATGTTCGAGCGTCTGCGGGAATTGAATCCTTACTCACTCGAATCGCTTCTGAAGCGTCTGCTCGAAGCGCACGAACGCGGCTATTGGAATCCGGATGAAGAGATCCTGGAAACATTGCGATCAATGACGGAGCAGTTATCTGAACGATGAAAGTGACTGTTCTCCACGTGGGGTCAAGCCTGCTCGCGCCGCTGCGCAACGCGGAGCGCGAGATCAATCAAGCTGGCATCGATCTCTCACTGTGCGTACACAACTTCGGGAGTGTGTTCACGGAATCACAATGGCTCGACATCGAAAACGATTTGAGCGCGTCGGAAGTGGTCTTTGTCATTCACGTGATGGATGGCGAGAACGCGTCGCGGCTGTTGCCATTGCTTGATGCGCGTAGATCGCAGGCAGCAGTCGTCGTGATCAATTGCATGCCGGAGTTAATGCGACGCACGCACATCGGCAAATTAAATTTTGCGAAGCTGCCGGGCATGAGGAGCAAAGAGCGAGGGGCAAAGAGCAGAGAGTTCCCAGAGGCGCAGAAGGATGCCGACGGGTTGGTCAGATCGATCTCATCGTGGATTGGTAAGCAGGCGAGGGACAAGCCTGAGCACGGCGCGCGTTCTCACAGCCGCGCAGACTATTTGAAATGGGTTGATCGCCTACCAACGCTGCTTCGCTTTGTGCCCAAAGCGGGCCGATTGCGCGACGCGAAGAACTATCTCCTCCTGGTGAGCTACTTTCTCCAGCCGACGCCGAACAACATCAGATCGATGATTCTGCTGGCCCTGAAGGAATATGCGTCAAGCGATCAAACACGCGCAGTTGAGACTTCCGCGCCGGAGAGCGTTCCGGCTGTGGCCATTTATCATCCGGATGCGCCGGAACTTTTCAAGACTTTCGAAGAGTATGAACACTGGTATTCGACCAGGATCAAAGACCAAAGTCCAAAGACCAATCGAGCACCATTGAATGCAAGATCGACGCTCGGATTGCTGTTAATGCGGCCCCAGATCGTGAGTGACTCGCATAAACACTACGACGCTTTGATTCGCGCGATCGAAGCTGAAGGACTCGAGGTCATTCCGGCCATCGCAACCTTGATGGATAACCGCGACGCCTGCGAGAGATTTTTTGTAAAGCAGCAGCTGGGAGATGGGAGTCGGGAGTCAGAGAAAACGCGAACCGCCCGCGTCAGCCAGATCGTATCGCTAACCGGTTTCAGCTTCGTTGGCGGTCCGGCAATGAACGACAGCGAGGCGGCGACGAAATATCTTTCCGAGTTGAACGTTCCTTACCGATCACTCGTCAGTCTCGACACGCAAACTATCGAAAGCTGGCGTGAGTCGTTCACTGGATTGAATCCGGTCCAGACTGGAATGCAGATCGCGATTCCGGAAATCGATGGCGCAACCGAGCCGCACATCTTCGGCGGAATCCCCGAGCGCGGAGTCGAGCCGTCGGCGCTCGAAGATCGTTGCCGGCGAATTGCCCGGCGTTTAAAGCGATGGAACCGTCTGCAGGTAGCCTCTCGCGCGGATCTGAAAATCGCGCTCGTGATTTATTGTTTTCCGCCAAACAAAGGAAACATCGGGACCGCGGCCGATTTGGATGTGATCGAAAGCGTGCGCGGAATTCTCAAGCAGTTGCAAAGCGATGGATATGAAGTCGAAGTCCCGCCAAGCGCCGACGGGCTGCGTGAATTAATTCTCGGCGGCGATTCGGGTGACTTTCAATCGACTGCGAACGTCGCGTATCGCCTGTCGCTGGAGGAATATCGCCGGCACTGTTCTTTTGTTGATGAGATTGAGAAGGAGTGGGGCGCCGCGCCTGGCAAAATCAATTCGAACGGCGAAGCATTGTTCGTTCAAGGCGTACATCTCGGCAAAATCTTTGTCGGCGTGCAACCTACGTTTGGTTATGAAGACGATCCGATGCGTTTGCTGATGTCGAAAGGCGGCGCACCGCATCACGGCTTCGCGGCTTTCTACAGTTATTTGCAGAATATCTTTAAAGCAGACGCTGTGGTTCACGTCGGCACTCACGGCGCACTCGAGTTCATGCCCGGCAAGCAGGTCGGGCTTTCCAGCGAATGTTGGCCGGACCGGCTGATTGGCGAATTGCCTAACGTCTATATTTACAGCGTCAACAATCCGTCCGAAGGTACGATTGCAAAGAGGC
>DASQYL010000108.1:0-6385 GCA_035639235.1 Pyrinomonadaceae bacterium
ACGATGAGCGCATTCGGATCATGGCCATGACCATCGCGCGCGAGCCGTTTCATCTGTGGCCGGCGACAACACTTTATTCGACAGATCTACCGACGCGATAACTCGACGCGCGATGAACAACTCCGAGATACCAACCGCTGCACCCGCTCTGCGTGCCAAGGGATTCGTTGTCCATGGATTGCGCTGGTGGATCGCCGCACTGATCTTCTTTGCAACGCTGATCAATTTTATCGATCGCCTGACGATTTCGATCCTCGCGCCCGTCATCACCACCCAACTTCATCTGACCAATCTCCAATTTGCGAAACTGACGACGTGGTTTCTGGTGGCTTATACGGTCAGCCAGGGCGTCTCGGGCAAAGTTTACGATCGAATTGGGCCACGGCGTGGATTCACGATTTCAATTCTCGTCTGGTCCCTGGCCGCATGTGCGCACGCGTTTGCTCGCGGGCTAGTCAGTCTGAGCAGTTTTCGTTTTATTCTGGGCATCGGCGAAGCCGGCAATTGGCCGGGCGCGGCGCGCGTGATCGCTGAATGGTTTCCGGTGCGTCAGCGCGCCATCGGCATGGGCATCTTCAATAGCGGCGTCTGCGTCGGCTCAATCATCGCGCCGCCTTTGATTGTCTGGTTGCAATTGACCTTTGGCTGGCAGGCGGTCTTCTTGTTCACCGGATCGCTCGGCTTCATCTGGCTGGCGCTTTGGTTGTTATTTTATGAAAGTCCGGAACGCCATCGCGCGATCACGCGCGCAGAGTACGCGCTGATCAAAGAAAATCAGCCGAAAGGCGCCGCGGCACAACCGGTGCGCTGGTTAACTCTGCTGCGCTTTCGGCAGACCTGGGCCATCGTGCTGTCGCGCTTTCTGGCGGATCCCGTGTGGTGGCTTTACGTCACCTGGCTGCCGCTTTATCTCTACAACGCGCGCGGTTTCGATCTGAAGAAGATTGGCACGTTCGCGTGGTTGCCGTTCCTAACTGCCGATGCCGGCAGTTTGTTAGGCGGCTGGCTGTCCGGGCATTTGATTTCGCGCGGCTGGTCCATCGACAGCGCGCGCAAGACCGTGATCGTCGCCAGCGCGCTTTGCATGATGGCCGGCATTCCCGCAGCATTCGCCACGGACGCCTTCGTCGCGCTGGCATTCATCAGCGTGATCACTTTCGGTTTTCAAGCGTGGATCAACAACGTGCAGACACTGCCCAGCGATTTCTTTCCCGCGCAAGCAGTCGGCGCCGTTGCGGGACTGGGCGGCGTCGGCGCAGGCATCGGATCGATTCTCTACGTGTTGACGACGGGCTGGGTAGTCGATCACTTCTCGTACAATCCAATTTTGATCATCGCCAGCTTGTTGCCGCTGCTGGGCACCGTGATCCTCTTCGTGCTCGCAGGCCGCATCGGGCCAATCACCAACACAGAACTGGAAACAGCATGACAAATTATTTCGATCTAACTAACAAGGTTGCAGTCGTTACGGGGTCTTCTTCCGGCATCGGCGCCGCGTCAGCGAAGGTGCTGGCAGAACTCGGAGCCGACGTCGCGATCACTTATCACCAGAATCAGCCAGGCGCCGAAAAGGTGTGCGATAAAATCAGCAACCTCGGGCGTAAGGCGCTCGCGATTCACGCTGACGTCCGCGACGCGCAACAAATCAACGACATGGTCGCGCGAGTCAACAACGAACTGGGTCCTGTCGACATTCTGGTGAACAATGCCGGGTCGCTCGTTGAAAGGAAAAAGAATGTCGAGATGACAGACGAGCTTTGGGACGACGTGATCAGCCTTAATCTGACGAGTGCCATGCGTTGCGTCAAAGCCGTGGCGCCGTCGATGATCGAGCGCAAATCGGGAACGATCATCAACGTCGTCTCGATAGCAGCGCACAATGGCGGCGGCCCGGGCGCCGGCGCGTACTCAGCAGCGAAGGCTGGATTGATTGCGCTCACCAAATCGCAGGCGAAAGAACTGGCGCCACACGGTGTGCGCGTCAACGCGATTTCTCCGGGAACCGTCGCCACGCATTTTCACGAGATCTTTTCCACGCCGGAAATGCTCAAGGCCGCGGCCGCCACCATTCCATTGGGCCGCCTCGGTACGGCTGAAGATTGCGCGAAGGTGGTCGCATTTCTCGCTTCCGACGCCGCTGGCTATTTGGTCGGGGAAACGATTGAAGTAAATGGCGGGCAATTGATGCGTTAGGTTTGTTCTCCTTTCTCTCTTTGGGAGAAGGATCGAGGATGAGGGCCTATTGATCGATACTAATGTGTTCTGCGATAGATGAATTCGCTTCGATCCTGACAAAGGATTCTTTCTCAATGACCAGCCGTCGATTTAGTTATGAAGATCACTAGCGAACAGTTTGGAGTTATGCCCGACGGCGCGAGGGTGCAGTTGTTTACCTTGAGTAACGACCAGGGAATGATCGTTCGCATCATCAACTATGGCGGCATCATCACGCAGCTTCATGTTCCCGATCGCAACGGTGACATGGCTGATGTTGTTTTGGGGCACGAGACGCTGGAAGGGTATCTCGATCGCTCGCGATACTTTGGCGCTTTGATTGGCCGTTATGCTAATCGCATCGCGCACGGCCGTTTCGATTTAGACGGAGTCGAGTACCAGCTTGCCATCAACAATGGCCACAACCATCTGCACGGCGGATTTCGCGGATTCGATAAAGTCGTGTGGCAAACAAACAAGACCGAGGACGGTCTGCAGCTCACTTACTTCAGCAAAGACGGCGAAGAGAATTATCCGGGCAATCTCGAAGCGAAGGTTACTTACTCGTTAACGGAAACGAACGAACTGCGCATCGAATACCGGGCCGCCACCGATCGGGCGACCATCGTCAATCTCACGAACCATTCATACTTTAACCTCGCCGGTAGCGGGACCATCCTGGGCCACGAATTAACGATCGATGCGGATGCGTTTACGCCGGTGGATGACAGATTGATACCGACCGGCGAAATCAAGGCCGTCGCCGGAACGCCGATGGATTTTACGTCCGCGCGGCCGATTGGCAGCCGTATTAATGATTGCTTCGATCAACTGCAAATGGCCGGCGGCGGCTACGATCATAATTTTGTTTTGCGAACTGCGTCCGGCACATTGCGACACATAGCTACTGCTCGTGAGCCAGCGAGTGGGCGAGTCTTACGGATCGCTACGACCGAGCCGGGCGTGCAGTTCTACTCGGGAAATTTTCTGGACGGGAGCATTGTCGGAAAATACGGCATCGCTTACCGGAAGCATTCTGGGTTCTGTCTTGAGACCCAGCATTTTCCGGATTCACCCAACCATCCTAATTTCCCCACGACCGTTTTGCGGCCCGGTGAGGAGTATCGGCACACCACGATCCTTAAATTCTCTGCGGAGTAAATCGATGAATAGAAAATTCCAAACGCTCATGTCCGTCGCAGTTGCATCGATTCTGTTTTCAATCCTGCTAACCGTCATCGTCACTGCCTACCAGTCGCCTGAACCGCTTACCGGGAATTGGGTCGTGCGCATGCCCAGCACCAACAACGACGGAACTCTCCGCACGACTTATCTCAATTTGAAGCAGGAGGGGCAAAAGATCACCGGCACCATTCGGACCACGCAATTCTACTATCACATCAGTGAGAGCACCGGTGGCCCTGACGGATTCACCATCACTGGATCGATGATGGACGGCAAGACCGAGAGGAAGGTCGTGTACGAAGGCAAGCTGGTCGGCGACGAACTGCATATCTCAACACGGCGGCGGCCACAGGATAATCCGACGCAGATGGTCGCGCTACGCGCGCCCGCCGGCGAAGGCGCGATGCCGCCGCGCAACCCTTTGCCGGCTTTGCATAAAGTTCCGGACAACGGTCTGGCTCGCACTCCGCCGATGGGCTGGAACAGTTGGAACAAATTCGCGAGCCGCGTTGACGACGCGACCGTTCGGAGCATTGCCGACGCCATGGCCACCAACGGCATGAAGGACGCAGGTTATCAATACATCAACGTCGACGACACGTGGGAAGGCGGCCGCGACGCACAAGGCAACATTCAGACGAACAAAAAATTTCCCGACATGAAAGCACTCGCTGATTACGTACACAGCAAAGGATTGAAGCTCGGCATTTATTCGTCGCCCGGCCCGAACACCTGCGCCGGCTATGAAGGCAGTTACGGTCACGAAGAGCAAGACGCACGCACTTACGCCGCGTGGGGGATCGATTACTTGAAATACGATTGGTGCGGCGCGCGCAATCTCTACACCGACGAAGAGATGCCCGCCGTCTATCAAATCATGGGCGACGCTTTGCTCAAACAGAAGCGGCCGATCGTCTACAGTCTTTGCCAATACGGACGGCTCGATGTTTGGAAGTGGGGCGCGGACGTTGGCGGCAATCTGTGGCGCACGACTGGCGACATTCGCGATGCGTGGGATTCCATGACGCGCATCGGTTTCAATCAAAACGATCTCGCGCCGTACGCGAAGCCTGGGCATTGGAACGATCCCGACATGCTCGAGATTGGTAACGGCGCGATGACGAACGATGAATACAAAACGCACATGAGCCTCTGGGCCATGCTGGCTGCGCCGCTGCTCGCCGGAAATGATCTGCGCAGCATGAGTCCGGAAATCATGGCAATCCTTACCAACCGGGATGTGATTGCGATCGATCAGGATAAACTCGGCAAACAAGGCCAGCGGCTCTGGCAATCAGGCGAACAGGAAGCGTGGACTCGTCAATTGTCGGCCGGCAACATAGCGGTCGCCTTTTTCAATCGCGCGAAGGACGAAACGAAGATCACCGTCAAGACCACCGATCTGAAGCTCGCCGGCAAGTGGAAAGCGCGTGATCTTTGGACACATCAGAATGTGGCGTGGCCTGAGATGGAATACTCAGTCACAGTTCCGAGCCATGGCGTAGTGATGCTGCGATTGAGCCGCTAAATGGAGCGCGGGCATCCCGCGCTCCGTCTACGGCCCTTCGATCCTTAATCGTTCTACAAACCGCGCGCGGGTGGTGGGAACCGCTGTCGAGAGCAACAGCTTCTGGCCGCGCGCCTGACGCTCGCCTTTGTCCACCGCGCCCGGAGGTCCTGGGGCAGTCAGGTTATTGATTTCAATCTTAGAATCAAGCGCCTGCTGCTCCTGCGCTGCCGGGTAAATGGTTGGATCAATCATCAGCTTGACTGGGCCGGCCGTGATGCGGAACAGACATCCTTCCAATTTCTCAATGCGATCGTCCGCATGCAGCACGAAAGTCAGCGTGGCAGCTTTGCTGGTTTCAACGTCGTCCGAAACCGTGAACCCCGAGGCAGGCTGGTAGACGAATTCGCGGACAAACTTCGTCACGCCAAGATCGGAACTGTAGGCAGCCGTCGCGTCGCCGCGCACCATGATCCGATCTTTTTCTACCTTCACCTCGCTGATGTGTATGTGGTTTAGTAGTTCGTACGACACTTCAGCAAATGCATCGTGACCGGCGTCCTCTTTTCCCTGCCCTTTGCCATTCACCAGCACAGTGTTGTGATGCTCAGTCATGGGCACACCCGCATAACCGCTGTCGCCGGTCAGATATTGCCCCCGCGCGAAGATGATAAAGCTGTTCGCGTCAGGGTGTGCGTGGCCGGATGACAAACGCCAATCGGGAAATTGTTTCAGTAGAGTCTCGGCGTGGTGGCCTTCGGGTGGCCCACACTTAAACGCAAACGCCGTGGCGTCTTTGGACCAATCGCTGCGCCAATAGAAAACGTCATGATCCGCGAAGTAGTGCCAGCTCTGCTGATTTTTGATTGGCACGGGTTTAAGTTTCGCGTCATACCAGACCAGCGACCAGAAATCTTCGGCGTTCACGTGACCGAAGCTTTTCAACCAATCGGCGACACCTTGCGCTTCGCCACTCTGAAACCTTTGCGCCATGCGATAAAGCAAGTTGTAGTTCGTATTGAAATGTCCCTGCGGATGCGTGCGCGGATATTCTTCACCTTTGTGCGCGCGTGTCAGAGCGCCTTCGAAAACATCACCAAAATCAAAGATGTAATCACCGGTCGGCAAAATTGAATGCGCAACGTATTCATGCATCTCCCGAAATCCGGGCCGGTCGTAAAGATCTTCGCCGGTCGCATGCGCGTGCGCGTCGAGATAATGAACCAGCCACGGAGTCGAGAAGATCCAGTATTCGAAGCCTTCGTAGTAGTAGCCGTCCTGAGAATAAGTCGCCAGCGTCCGATCAAAGATTGCCCGCGCGAGCCTTGCCCATTCCGGCGCTTCCGGTGTTTCGTCGTAGAGCGCGTAAGCGGCGATACCGAGCCCGGCGATAGGAATGAACGTGTGGTTCTGGCTGTACGCGTAGGTCTTTCCTGATTTTGGTTTGAAATAATCGGCGAGCAGGCGGGCTTGCTTAAT
>DASQYL010000109.1:0-3203 GCA_035639235.1 Pyrinomonadaceae bacterium
CAAAGGACAGCATTCGCCGATGAAGGTGCTCGCGCTTTTTTCGAAAGTCATGGCCGAGCCACAACCTGACTGGCCCGCGAATACGGTCATCACTGGATTTCCTTTCTACGATCGGCGCGATTATCTTGGCGAAACCGAAGCAGCGAAGGAATTACTACAATTCCTCGACGCTGGCCCGCCACCGATTGTCTTCACGCTTGGCTCTTCTGCGCATTGGGTTGCGGGGGATTTTTATCACGCTTCAATCGCGGCGGCGCGCACACTCGGACGCCGAGCGTTACTGTTGTACGGCAATCCGCGCAACACATTAACTGATCTACCAGAAGGTATCGCGGCTTTTGAGTATGCGCCGTTCAGCGAAGTGTTGCCGCGGGCTTGTGCGATTGTGCACCAAGGCGGCGTCGGCACGACTGGCCAGGGGTTGCGATCGGGGAAGCCGGTATTGGTTGTACCACACGCACACGATCAATTTGATAACGGAGCGCGCGTCGCACGTTTGGGTTGTGGGCGCACGTTGCCGCGTCCGCGTTACAATGCTGAAACCGCTGCCCATGAATTGCGAACGCTGCTCGATGATTCGAGTTATGCAGAATCGGCAGCCAGAGTCGGTGAGATCGTTCGCCGTGAACAAGGCACAGCGGCTACAGTTGATGAAATTGAAAAGGTTTTAGAGGGCAGGGTATAGGTTTTAGGTTATAGGGTATAGTTATGTCGCTTGCGATGGATAACCTGAATGCTGTGATCATCGAGCGACTTTTGCTAAATCCTACCCCCTATCCTCTAAACCCTGGTTCTTATGCTGCTGGTAATCGACATCGGAAATACCAACACGTCACTCGGCGTCTTTGACGGCGCGAATTTGATTGCCCACTGGCGTTTGACGACAGAACGCGCGCGCACGGGAGACGAGTGGGGCGTGCTCACGCGAAATCTGTTTGCGCTGTCTAATCTGGATTTCAAATCGATCGACGCGATTGCGATCGCGTCGGTGGTGCCGCCGCTTAACTTCACGATCAACCGGATGGCTGAGGTGTATTTCGGTCTGACGCCCTTGTTTGCAGATCACACGATCGAGACCGGCGTTCCGATTCTTTATCAACCACCTTCGGACGTGGGCGCCGATCGCATAGTCGATGCGGTCGCGGCGATCAAAAAGTACGGCGCACCGTGCATCGTGGTCGACTTTGGCACCGCGACCACGTTTGATGCGATCAATGGAAGAGGCGAATATCTCGGCGGCGTAATTTCGCCGGGCATTACCATCTCAGCGGATGCGTTGTTTGCTCGTGCGGCGAAGTTGCCGCGTGTGGAGATCAAACGTCCGCGCACGGTAATCGGAACAGCGACAGTCGAGGCGATGCAGTCCGGCCTTTATCATGGTTACATCGGACTAGTCGACGGAATTTTGAAAAAGATGATCGCGGAGCTTGGCGGTTCGGTGCGAGTAGTCGCGACTGGTGGTCTCGCGCCGCTGATTGCGAAAGGCTCCGCGTTTATACAGCAAGTTGACGAAACACTGACGCTGGAGGGTTTGCGGTTGGTTTACCAAAGGACGCGCGCGAAAGCTCCGTAGGAGCGGAATCTTTATAGTTCGGCGAGTGCGCTGGTATCAAGCTCTGGAGGAGCGACATGATGATTTATGTCGCTCCTCCGGAGCTTTCAGGTTGAGAGTGAGTCGCGTGCTATAAATATATCGCTCCTACGGAGCGAACACATTGAATTACTTTTCGTACTTCACAGAAATCGAAGACACTTTTGTTCGTCGTCGCGGCAAGCATCTAATGCTTAGCCCGATTGACTGGGCCTTAATTGAAAGCTGGAAGGAGCGCGGCGTGCCGTTGCACGTAGCGCTGCGCGGCATCGAGCACGCGTTCGATTCGTACGAATCGAAGAAACACAAACGCACGGTCAAGACGCTGCTCTATTGTCAGGAAGAAGTTGAGGCGCAGTACGCTGAATGGTTAGAGTCGCGTGTAGGCAGTCATGACAGTGCCACAGTTGCCGATGATGATGAAACATCGCCATTCTCACGCGCGACGCTCGTCGCCCACCTGGATCGATCGTGGTCCGCGATCTCAGTGCTGGCTGAGAACCGAGTCGCACAGCAAGATGAATTGAGCGACGCGTTCAACCGCGCCCTGGCCCTGCTTGCGGAAATCAAAAATGATTACGAATCATCGACGCAGCCCGACACGCGCAAGCTCGAAGAATCATTGACGGGCATCGAGCGGCTGCTCGATGACGCCATCCAGAAAGAGCTGGACGAGCAAGAGAAAGAATCATTGCGCACCGAAGTAGAAGATCAGATCAAGCCTTACAAGCGTCACATGGACAAGGCGGCGTTTGCGCAAACGCGCGACAACTTGCTGCGAAAACGAATACGCGAACGGTTTGATGTGCCGCGCTTAAGTCTGTTCTTTCTGCAGCCCTGATTGAGTGGACACGATTTATGGAACTCACTATCGAACGAATCCTGCCCGGCGGCTTCGGCTTGGCCCATGCGGAAGGCAAGACGGTGATGGTGGCACTCGCGGCAGGAGGCGATCGTCTGCGCGTACAAGTCGATCGCGAGAAAGGAAATGTCGCATTCGCTTCGATTGTCGAAATCATCGATCCGTCTCCTGATCGAATTAATCCCCCCTGCCCATACTTTGGTCGTTGTGGCGGCTGTGACTTTCAGCAGATGAATTATCGAGCTCAACTCGCCGCGAAGATTGAGATCATCAAAGACTGTCTGCATCGCATCGCCAAGGTCGAAGACGTTCCGGACTTTCAAATCACCCCGGCGCCGAACGAATGGCATTACCGTTCACGGGCTCAATGGCAATACGACGCTGAACGAAAATTGCTCGGCTATTACGAGAGCGGCTCACGCCGTGTGTGCGATGTCGCCGAATGCGCCGTTCTCGTGCCCACGCTGCAGCGACAACTCGAAGAGTTGCGGCAACGCATGGTTGACGACTCATTGCCGGCGGACGCCAGACATTTTCGCGCAGTTGTCGGCGATGACGGCGTCGCGGTGAGTTCAGGTTTCAGAAGCCCGACCGTCAGGGAGGGCATCCATCTCAATTTACATCGCAGCATTCATGGAGAACGTTACGCGCTGAACGCCGAGAGCTTTTTCCAAACGAACGAAGACCTGCTGTCTAAGTTGATCGATTCAGCTCTCGGCAATGCTGCAGGCGAATTCGCAGTAGAGCTTT
>DASQYL010000110.1:0-3978 GCA_035639235.1 Pyrinomonadaceae bacterium
CGGGGGTTTGTTCATTCTGGTTTGTTCTTTCTCTATGTCTCTGCGCCTCTATGGCTGATCTTATGAATCATCTGACCACCGAAACGTTTGACGCGAATGCGCGCGCTGCGCTGAATGACCGGCAATTACGCGGGGCGCTGCGCCAGGCGACGTCGTTGTTTCGCGACCGTCGGCTCGCGGCGACAAACAGCGTTTCTAATTGGGAGGAACTGCGCACAAAGGCGCGTCGCATCAAGGACGAGACGCTGCTTCATCTCGACCGATATCTCCAGGAATTCACGTCGAACGCGGAAAAAGCCGGCGCGCAAATACATTGGGCACGCGATGCCGCCGAAGCCAACGAAATCGTGAAGACACTCGCGCGGGCGTGCAAGGCGCGCCTGGTCGTTAAGAGCAAGAGCATGACGACGGAAGAAATTCATCTCAACGACGCACTGGCCGGGGTGGGTGTCGAGGCGCTCGAAACCGATCTCGGTGAATACATCATTCAGCTTGCCGGGGAAACTCCTTCGCATATCATTGCGCCTGCAATTCACAAGACCAGGCATCAGATTGCCGATCTGTTTGTCGAGAAATTGGGGATTGTTCGCACCGATGACATCGCGACGCTGACCATGACCGCGCGACGCGTGCTGCGCGAGAAGTTCGCCGCCGCGGACATCGGCATCAGCGGCGTCAACTTTGCCGTCGCGGAAACCGGAACGATTCTGATTTTGGAAAATGAAGGCAACATCCGGCTGACGACGAGCGTGCCGAAGACACACATCGCCGTGATGGGAATTGAAAAACTGATCCCGCGTTTTGCCGATCTGGAAATCTTTCTCAAGCTCCTGCCACGTTCCGGCACCGGCCAGAATCTCACTTCGTATCAATCTCTGATTACGGGAACGAAACGCTCACCGGAGGATGAAGGACCCGACGAGTTGCACATCGTGCTGCTCGACAACGGCCGATCGACAATGTTGGCCCACCCCACGACGCGGCAATCGCTGGCGTGCATACGCTGCGGCGCCTGCCTGAATGCCTGTCCCGTATATCAACAAATCGGCGGCCACGCCTATGGGTCGGTTTATCCTGGTCCGATCGGCGCAGTCATCACGCCTCAGTTAATCGGATTACAAAAAGCGTCGCAGTTGCCGTTTGCTTCGAGTCTGTGTGGCGCGTGCCGCGAGGTGTGCCCGGTGAAGATCGATATTCCGGAGTTACTGTTGCACCTGCGCGGAAAGATCCATGAGAAGTCAGTCAGCGGACGGGGGGAGTCAGACGCGGTCGCTCAGCAGCGAGGTGAGCGGCTGGCGTTTATGATTTGGGCGTCGGTTATGACGCGGCCGCGCTTGTATGAATTTAGTGGCAAGGTCGCGAGATTCTTTCAGCGATTGATCATCCGCCGAAATCGAATCGGCAAAGCCGGCCGAATTGTCGCAGCATTCGCGCCGCCGTTGGCAGCCTGGACCAGCGCGCGCGATTTACGGCCCGTCGAACGAAAGTCGTTTCGAGAACAGTGGCGAGCACGGGACATTAGCTCGACCGTGAGCGAGGATCCGACGGTATGATTGCGTCAACCGACGATCAGCTAAACGACGCGCGCGAAGCGATGATGACTTCGATTCGTGCTCATCTTGCGGAGAGTGCGCGGCTTCACCCGACCGATGCGCCAGCGATAGTTGCTGAAACTCCGCGCGTCACAAGATCAACAGACAGCGACAACGCGCGTGTGGCGATTTTTTGCGAGCGTCTCGAGTCGGTCGGCGGTCGGTCTGTCGTTGCGCGAAGTGAAGACGAAGCGCGTCTCGCACTCGGCGAAATCGTAAACGAGCTGCGCGCGCACACCGGCTTGCGCGTCGCTCTGTCGAATGCACCGCTGGTCGGCGAGCTTGCGCGGCAACTCGACGTGCAACAGGTTACAGTTGACCCACGTGTGGCTGATCTTTTCGATTATGATGTGGGCATCACCACGGCGCAGGCGGCGATTGCCGAAACTGGAACATTGGTGCTCGAAGCTGAGAAGGAACGACATCGTTTCGTGTCGTTGCTGCCTCCAATTCACATTGCGGTCGTTCGCAGCAGCGACTTGTGTTGGACCATCGGCGATGCGCTCGAGCGTTTGCGGCAGCGGGATCAATTGAGCCGCGCGATCACCTTTATCACCGGTCCCTCGCGTACGGCTGACATAGAATTGACGCTGACCGTTGGCGTGCACGGGCCCAGGGAACTGTTCGTGATTGTGATTGACTATGTGTGAATAATGACTCTATCAGCCTCGAGTTACGGCCCGACAAGTGCGGCTTCTAAACGGAAATTGGAATCAACATGAACGCCGAATGAAAATCGAAGATGGAGATTATGCGCAAAACATTTCTTGTCCTGATCGGTCTAACATTGATCGTGTCGTTTGCTTGTAATCGATCAAAGAACAATGCGAAGCAGCTTACGATCGCGGTAATCCCAAAAGGCACTTCGCACGAATTTTGGAAGAGCATTCACGCGGGCGCGGTGAAGGCGCAGCGCGAACTCTCGACCGCCGGCAACGAGGTTGAAGTCGTTTGGAAAGGTCCGCTGCGCGAAGACGACCGCGAGCAACAGATTCAGGTGGTCGAAGGTTTCGCTTCGCAGGGTGTCAACGGCATCGTGCTGGCGCCGCTCGATAATCGCGCGCTGGCGCGGCCGGTTGAAGAGGCGAAGACCGCAGGCGTGCCGACGGTGATCATTGATTCGGCGCTGGAATCGAATTCGATCGTGAGTTTCGTCGCGACTGACAATCGCAAAGGTGGAATGCTCGGCGCGGATCGTCTCGGGGAATTGATGGGGGCCAAGGGGAAAGCGATCTTGCTGCGTTATGCAGAAGGGTCGGCGAGCACCGAAGAACGTGAAGCCGGTTTCCTGCAGGAAATGAAATCGAAGTTTCCGAACATCGAGTTGATCTCGACCGATCAATATGGCGGCGCCACCCGCGACACGGCCAAACGCGCCGCGGAGAATCTGCTCAATCGATTCGGCGATGACGTGCAGGGAATATTTTGCCCGAACGAATCTACGACCGCGGGAATGCTTTCAGCGCTGCAGGACATTGGTAAGGCGGGCAAGGTGATGTTCGTCGGGTTTGACACGAGCCAGCTCTTCGTCGACGCGATGCAAGCAAAACAACTGCACGGCATCGTTGTGCAGAATCCGTTCAACATGGGTTACCTCGGAGTAAAGACGATCGTTGACAGTCTGCGGGGACAGCCGGTGGAAAAGCGAATCGATACCGGCGTCACGGTCATTACGCCGGACAACATGAACGCGCCCGACATGCAGGCGCTGCTGCATCCGCCGCTGGATTAGTACTTAAAGTAATTTGGAACTTTGAGTTCTTGGTTTTCAGTTGAACGCATGCGGTGAGTTCCTAAGACAGCAATTCAAACTGAACCTTCAAAACTCATAATTGAGTGTAATGGTCACTGAGACAAACACCGAGTGGAGCATTTCGAGGAGCGGCGTGGCGCGCGATTGGCTGAATCGTCTCGCGCCATTTCTGGGTTTGCTCATGGTGATCCTGGTGTTCGCGATTCTCATCGGTGCTCCGGAAAAATATCTTTCGCTGAAAAACCTGCGCACCGTATTGGCCCAGACCGTCATCGTCGCGATCGGCGCGATCGGGATGACGATGATAATCATCAGCGGCGGCATCGACTTGTCAGTCGGATCGGTTATTGCGTTAACGGGTGTCATCACAGCACTCGGAATTAACGCGGGCTGGTTCACCGCTTCGGCCGTCGCTGCGGGAATCGTTGTCGGCGGAATCGTCGGGATAATAAATGCATTGGCGATTACTCGGCTGCGAGTCGTGCCGTTCATCGCGACCTTGGGAATGCTGGGCATTGCGCGCGGAGTAGCAAAGGGCATTGCCGGATCGCAAACTGTCAACATGCCTGACACATGGGCCAACGATCTTCTCCTGACGGTGCCAAAACAATCGTGGATGATTGTGGCGCCGGG
>DASQYL010000111.1:0-13409 GCA_035639235.1 Pyrinomonadaceae bacterium
CTCAGCACTCAGATCGGCATCGTTATTAAGTCCGATTTGGTACTTGGCCATCATTTTTAGAAACTTGAGCCCGCGTGCCAGGAATCCGGGAAGACCCGAGACTTCCGAAAGCCAACTGAGGAGGTAGGGATTACCGCCGTCTTCGACATAGAACCCTCGTCCTTGATCACCATCGCCGTCCAGTGTGTCGCCGATGCGAATCGCCGATGTGATCACGGGTCCGAAACTTGGATCGATCCGGCGTGGCACGCACTTGCCATTCTTGCGCTCCATACACTTGACGATGAACGACAAAAGGTCGCCGTTGACATTGAAGCGCGAGCCGAGTTTGACGCTGAGTCCGGGAAGATTTCTTTTGTTGCTTAGCAGCAGGTACGGCGAACCGAAGGTGCCGGCACTGATGATCAGCCGGTCGCACGTGATCTTTGTGCGCGGCTGATCTTTCATCCTCAGCGGCGTGCCCTCATTTTTCAGATCGTGCTGGATGTAATGAACGGCATAACCCTTGCCATCGAGCGGAGCGATTTCCTTCACTTCGCAGAGCGTTCGCACTTCAGCCGGATTTGGTTTCTGATGAATCGCTGCGGTGATGTAGGTGTAATCGAGTGTGTTTTTGCTGCCGTAGTTACAGCCAACGTCGCATTCACCGCAAAGGCGGCAGGTGTTGCGCGGCATCGCGCGGCCGGCTTTCATCGCGTGGTAATTCGGCTGGTCTTCATAAATCTCCGCGCCGACAATCGGAGGATTACTCGGCGAGTCATCATCGGGACCCGCGGCGTGTTTTGCGCGAAAGCTGACGGCCAGATTCAGCGGTATCCACTTGTGCGTCCATTTCGGATCAAAGCCCGGCACCGAACTTAATTTCTGCTCGGCCTCGATCATCGCCAGCGTCTTTTGTGTGTTGCAGTACGGTTCGTGGCGCAGCGGATACTTCTGAACGTTCATCATCCTTTCGACGCGCTCGTAATGCGATTCGAGATCGTCGTAGGTTACTGGCCAGTCTTCATAAACACCGTTTTCGCGATTTTCGTATACGAACCACTTTGGGTCTTTGCGAATGATGATGTTTGCGTAAATCAACGAACCGCCGCCGAGGCCGCTCGAAACCAGGGCACCGGAGTTTTTGAATGACCAGGCATCGAACATGCCGTAGTAGCCCTCGCTCGGATCCCAAAAGTTCTTGCCGAGGTCGTAAGGCGCCCGCGGAAATGAATTCGGCGGATAAGCTTTGCCCCGTTCGAGCAGACACACGCGCAGACCGGCTTCAGCCAAACGAAAGGCCATGACCGATCCGCCAAAGCCGGAGCCAATGATCACCGCATCGAAATGTTCATCACTCATCTGTCAGAAGTTTGAGCGCACTGGATCTTTGTGGTCTTCGTACCGCGAACGGCGCCGAGCCGGCTGATCTCGCGATGGGGACCGGAGAACGCGTTAATCAGGACTTTCGCGATATGCTCGATGATTTGAACGGCGAGTTCTTTCTGTGCCGCAGTCTCTGCAACCGACGATACTTGCATGGTCGACTCCGTGGCGAGTTAGATATCGAATGGAAAAACGACGGTTATTACCACCGCGAACGTGAGCCTCGAATTAATTAGGACTCCCAGGGCGAAAACGCGGACGAATCAAACCCACCTACGATCAGAGGCCTGTTAGAAGGAGAACGTAAGTGGACTGACAATCTCGAACGGCACGGCTTGAGTTTGTGTTCTTCACAGAAAGCGGACGCACAATATTCGCATTTCTCTTGGAAGTCAACAGTTTTTGCAAATTTATTAGCAAGCCTACACGAGGGAAATCCGTCCCGACCACGTACTAATAGTTTCCTCAATTACTTACGACCCGTCAGAGATTGACTTCTCTCTTATTTCTTAGGCAAGTAATTTGATCTTTAGACAAAAGATTGGTGCAAGCATGTTCCAATCTAGCGCAACGTGCTCGATTGTTGGCGCTGGTGCAAGAAATTGCTTGACGATGATTATCTTTAGTCTTATTCTCTGCCGCATCGTAAGCTGTTTTAAATAAAGTATATCGATAGATTAGTTAGTTTTCCCGACTTCGCGCGTCTGCGGACGCAGCTTTGATATTTTCTGAATTTGATTGGTGCTACCTGAAAATTGCGGCCCGGCCAGTTACAAGTTAGTGCCAATCTCTCAGTGACTTATTGAACGTTGCTGTGTAAGAACCTGCAACTTTCGATTAAGCCTTATTTCAGTCGAGTTGGCTGAGTACCCCGAACCGAGTCAAAAACGAGACAGGAGGAAATTGAAATGGCGGACTGGTCCATAAAAATCGTTCCCGCACCTGAGAATGAAGTATGTAACGGCGAGGGCGCCGCGTTTCAACCCAACATCGCTGGGTACGACGTGGGCGATCCCCTACCGGCACAACAGGCTGACTCGGTTTCATGGAGCAACCAAACCGATGACGAGCACCAGCCATGGCCCACTGATGCCAACTATAACCCCCTCTCTGAGGCGGTTGTCTTGCCGAGAGGATCGGCGAATTACTTGTCTGATCCCATTCCCGCCGGTGAACCGTCCACGCCGGCGTACTGGTGTGCGCAAGCGGGCACTGTTTACTATTTTTGCCGGCTGCACCCGAATATGAAATGCGAGCGAGGCAGTATTGACGTGTCAGACCAGCCGACCTCGTAAAAGCTGGTATCGCAGGCCGCCTAGTATCGCAGCTCTCTTGATGTGTAAGCGACGCAACCAAAAGAAAGGGTCACTAATGAGTACCGAACACTTCACTCCGCGAGGCTTTCTATCGTTTTGGATGATGTCAGTAGCCATGGGGAGGCACTTCTCCTCGGAGGTCGTGAGAACGATTTCGCCGGCATTCGCTATCGCAGCGTTGATGGTTCTTTCTGTTTCGCACGTCCAGGCACAGGCGCCTTCGCCCACTCCTACGCCGATTGCTTCTCCCGTGAATCCTTGTCCACAAGCGCTCATGCCGCGCCAGCCGCTGATACCTGTTCCGGTAATCAGTTCTGCAAACGGAAAATTGCGAGGCACAATTGTTCTTAGCGACGAAGAGGAGTGGATGACTTTTCGCGTCCCTACCACAGCTCCGCCGGGAGTTAGATCGCAATGCATGCCGCAGCATGTGCGTACCTTTCGCGAGTGGGGCGCGACGCCAGCGATGGCAAAGGCGCCATATGGTCAGTATTTGAATCCGAAACCGGGAGCGCCCGACTTACAGTTTGCGCTGCCGCGGCCGGGCCCAACGCTGCGCGCGCGCGTCGGCGATTTAGTACAACTCACTTTCGTAAATCAAATCAACGTTCTTAATTTCCCGTTTTCGATCGATCGCGGCGAGACAGGTGTGGGAGGTGGTTGTGATGAAAGCAACGCCAACCCCCCTTATCCTGGAGCCGACAGGTTTCCCGATTGTTTCCATGGCTCAAGCACAGGCAATATCCACTTTCACGGCACTCACACGAATCCTAATACCACCGGCGACAATGTCTTCATCGAGGTGCGCCCGCTGCCGAGAGATAACAGCGGCAAGTTGACGACATCGCCTGAGAAGGTCACCGCGCCGTTCGAGAAATTTTTCGCAAAATGCGAAGTGGAATTAGGCCGCAGCCAACTTAGGGAATGGCCAAGAGCGTGGGACGATCTTCCGGCAGATTATACCGACGAGCAAAAGAAGTTATTGAAGGAATACGACACCCAGCTCGAGAAAAAGTATGGCGCACGGGTGCAAAAGCTGTGGCCGGTTGATGAGGCGCAGCTAAAGCAGAGCGCCTGGCCGCAGTATTACATCGGGGCCGCTCCATATTGTTTCCGTCTGCCCGCTTACACGCCAACGACTTCATCGCCGGCGGCAATGAACATGAATATGGGTGGCGCCGGCAGCGCAGAGATAAGCGCGGAGGGTGGCCAGGACAGCGCTGCGCTAATAATGGGCCAAGCTCCCGGAACGCATTGGTATCACGCCCATAAACATGGCTCGACGGCTATCAATGTAGCTAACGGAATGACCGGCGCATTTATCATTGAAGGGCAGTACGATGACGACCTCAATACATGGTATGGCGACGGTTGGACACGAAACGCGCAGGTGTTGGTAGTAAATCAGCTCGGCGTTACGCCAAACCTCCTACTTGGCGGAGGCGGCACGGGTGGGGGCCAGGACAAGGGGCCTGATTTCTCCGTCAACGGTCAGATCCAGCCTACCATTCACATGAATCCGGGCGAAGTGCAGATGTGGCGCATTCTCAACACGTCGGGCCGCGCCAGCATGTTCTTTATGGATCCGCCGCCAGGGTTTGAGTGGAAACAGATTGCGCAGGACGGCGTTCAGTTCAGCGATTATAACTACAAACACAGATCGTTTAAGAACATTACGGTCGCGCCGGGTAACCGCGTTGATCTCCTGGTCAAAGCGCCCGGATCGTGCGCCAGCGCGATCGCCGGTGCTTGCCAGGTAATGGTCAAGAATATGGTGGACCCGGCTGATCTGAAGGGAAAAAATCCTGCGAAACCGCTCACCCTGCTGTCGATTGATATCTCCGGGAAGCCCGTTGATCCAAGCTCGAACCAAGGACAGTTTATTAAAACTGCCCCGACGCCTCCGACCTTCCTCAACGACATTGCGGACAGCGAGATAAAGGCGACGCGAACGATTAGATTTAGCTCTGACGCAAGCCAGAACTTCGTACAGCACATGATCGACGGCAAGAAGTTTGACGGTGAGGTCGGCGCAGTGATTCTTTTGAATCAAGCTGAAGAATGGAAAATCGTCAACGAAACCTATGGCGGCCGGATCGTTTCGCATCCTTTCCATATTCACATCAACCCGTTTCAAATCACTGAAATCTTCGATCCAAATGCGACGTTTGACTACACCTACACCGAGCCGAAAACCGGAAAGAAGATGACCGCCGCTGGTGTTGCACAGTATGCCTTCGTACCCGGCGACCTGTTCACGTCCAGCGATGTCGCCTTTCAGAAGGCGGTGCGCGCAAGGCAGTGTCAACTCAACCCATCTGCCGAGCCCGACTCGTGGAAGCCTTGCGGTCCGCCATTCGTAAACAAGAACAACATCTGGTGGGACGTCTTTCCGATACCGTCCGGTCGCAGTGTCCAAACTTCGAAAGGAACCGTGAATGTCCCCGGTTATTTCAAGATGCGCAGCCGCTTCGTGGACTATCCCGGGTTTTATGTGATGCATTGTCACATCCTGGCGCATGAAGACCGCGGCATGATGACGATTGTCGAAGTTGCGCCCGCGCGTACTCCGTACTCGCACCACTGATGGGCCGCTGCGGATCGTTTCGATGTCATACTCTATCGGCAATCCGATTAGTTCGCGGGCACCGACTGCCGTTCGCACGAAACAAGCGGGCACGTTGTGGCTGACGATTAGTTCAGCCTTGATGGCGATTGCGCCAAAGTGCCCGATGTGTTTTCTTGCTTACTTCGGAATATTTGGCGTCGCCTCGACCACGGCGGCGCGGTATCGCACGTGGATACCCGTCCTGACGGCCTTGTCGCTCGGGTTAACGGTAGGCGCTTTGGCGTTCCGCGCGCACAGCAAACATCGGCGTGGCCCGGTAGTCATGGGCGTGTCGGGTGGCGTCTTGATTTGGGGCGCGAAGTTCGTGGTCGAAAACGAAGTCGTCGTCGTGCTCGGATTGGCAATCCTGGCGACGGCAGTCGCGTGGTGCGTATTCAACCAACGGCGCTCGTCGAGTTCCAGTTGCTTGCCGTGCAAGGAATCGCGTTCGTTCAATTAAGTCCCACAACGCTCAAGATACCGGGGGACATTCAGGGAAGGAAAGAGCTATGCCTGACAGCGGACAAATAACGCGTTACGAAAAAGTAAAGCAGATTCTCGATCAGGCGGCCGCGGGCAGCTCCGTCGACTACGATGGCCTGGGCGCATTCTGGCATTTGCCCTTGACGCAGTTTCTTGAGGTTGAGATACGCGGTGTCCGGATGATCGCCACTGCGAAAGTTGAAGCCCATTCATGTTGTCACGGATCCAGCGAGGACGCAGGGGAAAGCCGCAGCGCGAGATCAGGATTGATTCGTGGCCTGCGCGGTGAAGCGCCTTTCAATGGCACTCAGTTTCCGCCGTTGCCCTGGGGTGGGAAGATCGTCGGCGAGTCCGATATAAACTTCATTGCAGAATGGATCGACGATGGTTGTTCAGCCACAGATCATCTGGTCACCATCCCGGTGAAGGGTCAGAGCACACCGGTGACAATCCAAAGAATCGATCCGGCGAACATTGAAGTATCGGCGCCTACGTTCAAGGTCTATGAAGGATCGCCGAACGAATACACTTATAAGTATGGCGAACTAAAGCAACGACAAAATATCGACTACATGTCTGAGGCGCAGATCGAAAAGTTCCGTTTTGCTTTTCGTGAACTTTATCGCTTGAACAAATGGCCCGAAGACCGGCGCAGCTACAACAACATGGCTTTGATTCATCAGAATCATTGCCAACACGGTTGGGAACGATTTCTTCCGTGGCACCGCGTGTATCTCTATGAGATGGAGCAGGCGCTTCAGGATGTGTGCCCGGATGTAACGATGCCGTACTGGGATTTCACCATGCCACAGTACTGCCCTGACCATCCTGAGAAGGGCGCGATTATTCCTGAAGCTTACAAGGCGTACCTGACCAGGGAAACGATCAACTTCCTGGAGAAAGAGGCCAAGCCCCGGTTACCTGCCAAGGCTGCCAAGACTTTGCTCGATCAGATGGTCGAGCCGGGCTTACGTTATCCCTCGCAAGCCACCTTCTTTGCGGCCGTCAAGGAGATGACGGGGACGGATTACTCGCAACCGCCATTTCGCACGGACTTCATTGAGGCGCTGCTCGCAGCCAATGCTCTGTGGTATCCGCTCCGGTATCCGGCTGAGTATGGCGGTGGGACCATCAATACGGTGATTAACTACCATTACCCGACCGCGGACGATATGAAGCAGATCGTTTCCCTGCGAACCTTTCGTGATTTTGGCGGTGGAAGTTTCTATGACGATTCGTTCGGATTTCTCGATCAGAATCCGCACAACACGATGCACATTTGGACCGGCGGCATGAACCCGGACTACAACCCGAATCAGGAAGCGAAAACGGCGCAGGCGAAACCTACGATGGCCAGTCAGAGACGGAATCGTAGCGTGCAAGTAGCCGGCAGAAGATTCCACTCGATGGACGATCTGACATCCGAGCCTCAGTTCGGAGACATGTTCAGTAACCTTACAGCTTCGTACGATCCAGTCTTCTGGCCCATTCATGTGAATATCGATCGCACGTGGCATGAATGGCAGCAACTGAATCCGCATTCGCTGCCCGCTGACCTGGGTGCGGTGCTAACGCCCTGGAGTTACACCATCGGCGACACTCTCAACATGTCGCGGTTTGGTTATGAGTATGTGCAGTGTGCGTTCATTATTCCCGTCGGGCTGGGCACGCCGGTCGGCCGCTTCATCTCTGAACCAATTCCGGTGCCGGCGGCGATCCGCAAATCCGTCCGGCAAGCGGAGGTTCGACTTCATCGCGTCCCGCAACTGCCGCGGTCATGTTTTATTCGCGTATTCCTTAACTTGCCGCAGGCCGATGCTTCGACGTCGATCGAGGATCAGCACTACGCCGGCTATTTGGCGATCTTTGGACATGCAGATTGTATTGGCGGGCCAGGGCATTGCGATCTTCCGCCCAGCCGGCCTCGTCAGTACGATCAGCGGCCACGACATCACAACACGCCACGCAACCACCGCATCGACGTAACTGAAACGGCCAAGCGTCTCATCGACGAAGGGGCAAAGACGCTCCAGATTACTTTGGTAGTAATCGGCGCCGACTACTGTGAGGACAGCGAGCTGCTGCGCCTCGACGGTGTTTCTCTCGATTTTCTCGATTGATTAGAAGGAGCGGTGACACGACATGCCTACTACATACCGCATTCATCCTGGGATTGGCATCGCCCGTTTGGGCAATAGTCCCGAAGGCTTCTGCATCTCGCCGGAGCAGCCGGCCGCTCTCCCGATTGAGTGCGATGCGCGCGGCAATCCGTTAATGACGCCGGACGGGATGAGTGAAGTCAGAATCGCCTCGTTTAAAGACGCGCAGGGCCGCATGAAACGACAAGCCGCGCGATTTCAAATTTGGGCCTATGACGACGAGAGCCCGCAGGGCCGCCCGCTGAAGCTGGGAGACCCCATCGAGGGCGGCGGCAATGCTGGCAAGCTGGTCGACATTCAATGGCGGGTTTATCTGGCAAATAAGAAATCCTCCTGGTACCAATTCGATCAGCTCGATGGCGAACACGGTTACAGCGACGATCATCCGCGACGGAATGCTGCAATCACCGGGGACAATGCGCGGCAACAACTAATCATCGATCCCGGCCCGCGCACCGTTAATCATAAATCGAATCGCACGGCGAAGTGCGATCGCGACAACGATGCGTACGCGACTACTTTTCCGCCGCCGTTGAAACCGAACTCGATCGACACGCTCGGCGATTTGCTAACTGACGACTCGGGCAGACTGCTCGTGCTCGGAGGGCATGGGAATTCCGGGTCATATCTCTTTGATAATTTCGGGCAACCGCGCATCGATAACTACGCGAACAACGATGGGTGGTTCGACGACACTTCGGATGGTCCCGTGATGGCGCGACTGGCGATGTTCTCGCCGCTGGTCCAGCAGGTACGTTACATCGACGTGGAATTTCCGGCGTGGGTCGTCTGCGCCTATCCGGCCTACGTCCCGGAAATTCTCGACGTAGTGACGATGGACGATGTGATTGAGGATATGGCGATTCGCAAGTTCGCAGAGCGCACCGATGTCTATGGCACCGCAGGAACTTTCAACGATCCACAGCAGATCTCGCCGACCGACGAGGGCGCGTTGATTCACTGGCGGGCCGGACGGCTGCGCTGGAACCCCGATTACAAACCGTGGTTCTATCGCGACATCTGGACCATTCTGTATCGTCCCGATCAATACAACTATCTTTGCGACGCGCTGGGCCAATCTAATTATCCCCACAACCAGTCGACGCGCGGCACATTTGATTACCAAAAGTTGGGCGTCGCGCCCGTCGTCGACCGACGGGCGCTGGAAAAATGTGAAGAAAAGTGCGTCCACGATCATCACTCTGGAGAATTATTCGTGGCGGAACTCGCCGCTGAGTTGGCGCCGATGGAGATGTCAGTCTCGGATGAAAGCAAAGGGGCTGCGGTTACGGAACGACGTTTACTGACTGATCGGCGGGCGGAGAAATTGCGCAAGGCCGTTGCCAGCTTTGCGCGTGGCCTTACAAAATCTTCGCCTAAACCAGCCGCTGATTATTTGCCCAACTGGCTGGCCGCGGCCGACGACGCAGCCGATGCCAAGGAAAATCTCAAGCGTGAGGTCGACAAGATCATCGGCGCCGACGCGGATTATCCGGAAGACGTTGCGGATCTATTCTCGAAGCGCGTTCACGAGCACCTGCAGCAGTATTTCTCGGGCCAACTGCTGCGGAATTGCCTGCGCCGTTGTCTCAAGTCCAACACCTACGATCCGTACGGACCGATGCGCCGCTATCTTTTCGATCTGTTGCGTGCACCGGGAGAAGAGAACCAGTTCATGATCACGGGACGGCCCGACAGCCGCGTTCACAATCTGCCGCGCATGCCGCTGCTATGCGGCGACAACCCGATTACTAATGAATTGGTGTCCAAGTTTTTCCGGCTTACCGATTATCAGTACTACGTGCTGCGGCAATGGGCCTTCGGATTTTTTTATAACGAGAAGCGAGAGGGATGGGCTGATCCCGATCCGCTCCACCCATACGCAGACTGGGTTAACAATACCGGGCGGCAACTCGATCGCGGAGTGATCAGCAATATTCTCGGCGGCGCTTTCTGTCCCGGCGGCGAAATTGGTTGGGTGATGCGCAATCCATCCGTTTGGGTAGAGCCTTACCGCCTCAAGGGCGATCCGAACTTCTACAATTTTGGCCAGACACCGGCGCAGGCGAGTAGAGGCACACTGCCCGATAGTGACTATGCGTTCTATGCCGGCCAGGCGCTGAGTCAGACCAACGATTTTCAGACGGGACTGCAGCCCGGCGATCTGACGAAGTACATGTCGGTGCCGTGGCAAGCTGACTTTAACGAGTGCTCGACGCAGACTATCGATGTCACCTACGAGCAGTTCAATCAAATTTTCCCTGACAGCGACAATGACGAACGGGTGAAGCGTGAACAGCGCGTGTGGGAAACGCTTTGGTGGCCGGCGCATCGGCCGATGCAGACCTACGAAGAAGTTGTTCCCGGCGATCCGTCATCGATTAATTGGCTGGACTGGACGCCGGGGGTTCCGCAGACACATGCCGGCGACCTGAAGATGGTGACTGAATGGTGGAAGCTGCCCGTGGTCAAACGAAATCCTCAGGGGGACATTAAGCCGAGCGTCATGGGGACACCAACTAGCAATTCAGCGATGCCTTACATCAGTGTGGAGCGAACCAGGAACAGTTAGAAAAAGAAACGAGGAGTGTTATGAGCGACAATCCCTTTGTGGGCACATGGACGTACCGCAGCTTCAGTAACGATCCGGACCTGAGCAAAGATACTGACATGAATCAATTACTTTTCGGCGACGGCACCTTGACGATAACCGAAACGGCGCCGGCGACGCTGGGCGGCACGATCGGGGGAAGTCTGGGCCCGGGCAAAGGTAATTGGTTATTGAACCTGCACGGCTCGATCGGTTACGGCTCACCCGCTCAAGTTCGGTTTCAAGGCGTCGGCATTGTCGGCGCCGAGGAATGGATTTACGACTATATCGGTTGGCTGGTTCCGGTGTGGCCCAATAGCAATGACACGTTGCAACGCACGGCGATTGTCGGCTCAGTGGTACGCACGATTCCGCATTCAGGCAGCGATGGCACGGTGCATCCCGCCGGCGTGGTCGCTTCGTTTTACGCCGTGAACGCTGATAATCAATAGCGGAGACCGGACAAAGATGGCGTTCGATTCCTGCGACGTCGCAATTGTTGGTGGCGGTCCAGCTGGTTCGGCTACAGCGATTTCGCTTCGCACTCACGCCCCCTTGCTATCGGTCGTTCTGATCGAGGCTTCGCGTTACAACTCATTTCGCATCGGCGAGACCCTGCCGCCTCCTGCCCGCGCGGTTCTTGAACATCTTGATCTTTGGGAATCATTCGCGTCTGACTCGCATGAGGAAACGTACGGCTCAACGACGTCTTGGGGCAGCGCTTCACTTCAGCACAACGACTACTTCTTCTCTCCTGCGAATGTCGGTTGGCATGTGGATCGCGTGGCCTTTGACGCAATGTTGGCGCAGCAAGCAGCTAGCCGAGGCACCCGATTACTTTTGAATACGCGGATTCACCACGCACAGCGTCGCGATGGGAAATGGCGGCTGATACTTTCGGCTGACAAAACGATTGATGCGCGCTTCATCGTCGACGCGACCGGGACCGCCGCGTTGGCCCGGGGTTTTGGCTCTCAGTTTATCGAGGAAGATCAATTGATTGGCATCGCCCGGGTGTTCGCCGGCGCTAATCGTGATGCGAGCACAATCGTCGAACCGTTCGCGCATGGCTGGTGGTACACAGCCGCTCTACCGAATGATCTTCGAATTGTAGTCTTAATGACTGACAGTGACCTTGCCCGCCGATTTCATTTTCAGAAGACCGCTGAATGGGAATCGGTCTTGTCGGACACGCGGCACGTTTCGGTAATGGTTAACCAATCGAAACCATCCGCAAGTCTCGCTATTAGATCGGCATCATCAAGGCGACTGACACCCCCGACCGGAGACGATTGGCTGGCTGTCGGCGATTCGGCTTCGCGTTTTGATCCGCTTTCGTCTCAGGGAGTTTTCAAAGCATTGCGATCAGGTGTCTTCGGCGCTTATGCTATCGCTGATCGGTTAACGCGCAGTGAAACTGCGGGCCTACGAAAATACAACTACCTGATCGAAGCCGAATTCAAAGGCTACCTCGATGTTCGCGCAAGGTATTACTGCGATGAACGCCGCTGGTCCAGGAGTGAGTTTTGGCGGCGCAGACACCTCGATAGCGATCCGGCGGCGGGCAGCGCTATGAATTTGAAAATGAAGTTGGAACCGGCGCCTGCTCGGGATAGTAGATTGGCTCTTGCGGATCGCGATGCCAATCGTACTCCGCTTGTTTAGCTGCCGCCTCAGCCACGGCGCGTCCCGCCAGCCGGTCAACGAGGTGAAATGCCATGTCAGTGCCCGCGGAAACTCCCGCAGAAGTGACGTATTTGCCGGCGTCGACCCAGCGCGATACGTTGTCCCAAAGCACGCGTGGTCCGAACTGCACCACCCACTCGAATGCCGCATGATTCGTCGCTGCGGGTTGTCCGTCCAAGACACCGGCATGAGCGAGCACGGCCGCACCCGTGCAGACAGAAGTCGTAATCGGGACTCTCTTATCCATCGCCTTCACCCAGTCGACCAAAGCCTTCACCTCTTTCTGGTGTTTAGGATCGAGCACCTTCTCAGTTCTACCGCCGGGAATCATGAAGAGATCGAAATGCTCTTTCAAAGCGTCATCGCGAAACATGTCGGGTGCGACGCGAGGACCGTTCTGACTTTTGACCGGTGCCGGCTTCGCATTCCTCTCACCGCGGCGGCGTACTTCATTCGCAATGAAAAGGACCTCGAAAGGATACGGGGGCTTACTCTGATAGTCAGTCCCGATGAAGCGCGCGATAGCGAAGGCCTCGGTAAATCCCCAGACGTCGATCGGTTCGAAGCCTTCATAAATCAGGATCCCAATGCGAATAGTCGGCGGGTACGGTGTTTTTTTGCTCATGAGATTCGTAAAGTCCAAGTAAATCAGAAATTAAATTTGACGACGAATTGGATCAGACGTGGATTGTTGGTCGCCGCAACGATCCGGCCAAAGTCGCCGGGATTAATGATTCGCCCGGTGTTGGCGTCGATGCTGCCTCCAGATGATGTGATCGCGTTGAGATTACTAATCGGATTATCAAAATTGACGTGATTGAAAAGATTGAAGAACTCTGCGCGCAATTCGAGGTTCTTCTGCTCCGCTATCTTGAAGCGCTTGATAAGCGAGAAGTCTACGTTAGTTTGACTTGGGCCACGCAAAACATTGCGGCCTACGTTACCAATGTCGGTACCGAGGCCGTTGGCTATGGCCATACCGTTCGCGCTGGGAATCACTTGCCCGGCCTGCACCACGGGTCGCACAAAAGCGAACGGATTGAAGAAATATCCGGTCGGCACATTGGTTCGCGTGCTGCTCACGGTGGCGCCGGGAGCCCAGCTTGGCCTGGCCAGCGCATTGTTGCCGCCATTTAATCCAAATAACGATCCAGCGCCGCCGTCCGTGATATCGATCGGAAGTCCCGACATCGCTGTGATGA
>DASQYL010000112.1:0-6204 GCA_035639235.1 Pyrinomonadaceae bacterium
GCGCGCGTTGACGCCGATGCGCACGCGATAGAGCAAGTGCGCCGTCGCGCCGTGCGGAATTGCCGAAATGCGAAATTGTAATTCGCTGGCAGTCACCTGCGGTTGAATCGGTTGTGCCGGCGCACTGCCGATGCTCAATAATGCCGAGCCTTCGGCGTAATTGAATGACTGCGGCAGATGATCGCTGACCACCACGTTATTCACGTCAGTCGAGGTTGGATTGTGAACTTCAATTCGATACGTGACGATGTCGCCAATCTGGGCTTGTGCGTGATCGACGGACTTGACGATTTGCAGACCGGCCGGTTCGAACATCGGCACGTTCATCACCAGTGCGGCGAGATCGTTAAGACTGACATCCTGATGAACGAGATCGAAACCACCGGCGGCCGCCAGTGCCTCGTTGTCGAGCGCATGCACGGTCACCGTGAAGAAGCCTGAACTGGAGTTGACGACGCTTAGTTGAATAAGACGATCGAGGTAACCGTTCGCGGTTGCTTTTAGAAAGTAAGTAATTGCTGAATTGTCGGCTCGCGACGGCAGCGCGAAGCTGAAGTGTCCCTGTGCATCGCTGAGAAACGGATTCTGGTTCTTATCATTCGGAGCGAAACCATTGTCTGCCGGCAGGCCCAGCAAGCTGCCGCTTTGATCGGTTGCGATTTCGACGTGCGCTCCCGAAATTGGCGAAGCCGCACCGGCCCGGCCCGCGAACACGACGCCGAACGGATCGACAATCGCGGTGGCGCGGACGCTCGCGACCGCTGCAACGTTATCGGCGAGTAAGTTTGCGATGTTCGTCAGACCTGTTCCGGCGGGCGCGGCGCCAGTCAAGTGACAACGAAGAGTTATTCGATAGACGTCACCCGGATTTACTTGCGCGAGCTGAACTTTGATTTCGCCGTTCTGCACCGAGCCCTCGTCGCCGTCGATAGCATCGGATAACGCACGATCGTTGAGCTGCAACGAACCGGGCGAGTATTCGATTGACGCGGGTGGCCGATCTTGCACGACTACGTTTCGCGCAGCTGTGTCGCCGCTATTCTTGAATGCGATGGTATAAGTGAAATCTCCGGAACGGGTTACGACGGTTTGCGCGAGGCCGTTAATCAGCTTGCTCGGCGCCCGGTTCGCATCGTTCGGATCGGTGAGCCGGGCGCCTAAACCAACAGCGTTGATAATTGTGCCGATGTCCTCTCCATGGCCATTGACGGCATTCGTCGAGTTCGATCGCGCCGTCAGTGTCAACGTCAGAATCGATTGTGGCGCGACATCGTTGGTGTTGACGACTGCCAGCACACCGATGCACTTGCCCGGCGCTAATTGCGGCGTCACGGTTTGATTGATTGTGATCTGCTGATCGCCGTTACTGACCGTGGCACTGCCGTCGAGATCGAAATACAACGCGCTGACTGATGCGGGCGCTGTGAGATCAAATTTTGTGATTGTGAAAGTGTCGGTAACGTTGCCGGCATTGCAGACGCGAAATTGACGCGTGACTTGGTCGTGCGGCGCGACCGTGTCGGACGCTGCAGTTTCATCCGGCGTGACGACGACGCTGGCGACTGCGAGCACGGTGACGGTCACCGTTTCGGAGACAGTCGCATAGCTCTCGCCGGTCGCGTCGCTGTACGTTGCTTCAGCGCGATTGCTGATTTGCGTGCCGGCGTCGCTGGTCGTGTCGAGCGTGCGAGCGCTCAACGTCGGGGCCAATACGAACAGCAACGTAATCAGCCTGGCTGCGGTCCTGATCTTGTCAAACCCGGGTTTGATCATCTTGAGGAGCAAGGTGCGAGGCAGTGTTCTTTAAATGTGGCTCAGACTTCAGTCCGTGTTGCGCACACAGACTGAAGTCTGAAGAAAAGCACAGAGTGGCAAAGCCTCCGGCTGTGTGTTAGTTGATGGAACGCTTGAACGTGAAGACACCAGATGCGCCGGCCGCCAGGGTGGCGATTGTGTCCGTGTACTTCGATGCGTTCACAATGACGGCGGTGCCGCTGCCCGAATCCGACGGGCTGCCACTGTTCGTTGTGTAGGTGGACCAGTTGTTCGTGCCCGCTGCGCCGTCTTCCGTAATCACCACGTTCGAGGCAGTCAATTTCACGCAGTTCGCGTCACCATTCGAAGATGAAACGTTCGTATAGGTGATCGTGTAAGTGATTACCGCACCGGGAACCGGATCGGTCGCGCCGCCAACGCCGGTGCCGTTGCTGACGCTGGACGCCTTGTCCAGGCGAACGAAGCCGGTGTAGAGACGATCGATCGTCTTGTTATTCGCCGAGGGCGTGTTCGCCGAAGTCGCGCGGATGATCGAGTCGTATCCAGTCAAAATGGTCTTACCGGATGGCTCGGTGATGCGGACGTTGATGTTGGCTGAAGACGAGAACGCAATCGCCAACGTTACCGAACCGCCGCCCGAAACCGTCGTATAGCTGGTCCCGCCGTTGGTCGAAACCTCAACAGTGAATCCAGCGGGCACCGTGGGCGCGTCGATCGTGAACGTGTCGTTTGCGTTGCCGGTGTTCTGGATCGTATTGACATAAACCAACTGGCCCGATGCGGTGGTAACGCCGCCCGGCGCGACGCTGGCAATGCCGGTGTTGACGGCCTTGTTCGTGTAGTCGTCATTGTTGTCGGTTGGGCCAACTGCGGCAGCAGCGCCGCTCGGTCCAATCAGCACTGAGCCAACTTGCGTCAGTGTAGTCCGCTGAATCACACCGTGGCCTGCGCCGGCAGTGTATGTTTCGTCAAAGTTGGCGTTGCCGTCGCCGTTATTCGGCGTCGTGTCGCCCGATTGATCGGTGATGCTGGCGTTGATGCTGTTCTTACCGAACACATCGCCAATCTCATCAATCGTATTCGAAGCGTTGATGCCGGTATTAACGGTCACGACCATGTTGATTGAAGAGGCGCAGGTCGAAGCCGTCAAAGTCGCGCCGACTGGAAATGCGATTCTGGTCGTGTTCGACAACGGCGCCGGTGCGGTTGATGACCACGTCGCAGACAGCGGAGCGGTTGATAAAGCGCTCGTGGTGTACAGCGTGCCCGCCGGGAAAGTCTGGCCGGACTTCAGTACCGTGTTTACCGGAATCGGAGCAATGACGTAAACCTGCGTTGAGCCGTTCAGCGTTACGCCGGAAACGTCGCGCAGACCGGTATTGCACGCTTGCCACGTGTAGGTGATATCGGAGCCGAGGTTGACGGGGCCCGCGGGCGCGGTCAACGTCAGCTTCAGCAAAGCGTCGTCGACAACTGAAGCAGAGATGTCGCCGCGCGCTTCGCGTAAGCCGTTAACAGACGAAGCCGAAACCGTCCGCACTTCATTCGCTGAGCTGTTCGCAGCCTGATTGTCGAATGAAGGACTTCCCGTTGCAGCATCGCCAAGCAAGACTTGCACGCTTTGACCTGAAGTCGCGCCGGCATTGACGCTGACTTCGACCAGGACGTGAATCGATGCGTTTTCCGCAACGTTGTTTGAAATCACGTCGGCGCCATTCGTAAAGATGTCGGTATCGCCGGCATTGATGGTGCCGCTGCTGTCGACGTCGATGACGGCGCGCGTAATCGTTCCTGGTCCAACTATGCGAGCGCTGGCGCCGCTGGCGAGAAAGCGCACCTGATCGCTGAAGTTGCCGGTGTTCGTAACCGTGAAGTTGTAAATCACGCCAGTCTGTCCCGCGACCACGGTCGGGTTGCTGCCGGCGTCAGGCGTAATTGCCAGACCGGAAACATTCGAAACGGTAACCGTCACCGTGTTCGACACAGTCGAATAACTGTTGGTGCCGTCCGAATAAGTGGCGCTGGCCTGGTTAGAGATTACAGTGCCACCAGCAGTTTGCGCGATCGCATGCGCAGCGAGCGCACCGATGATCGCAAGGGCAAACAGCAGTCGAGCGAACGCGCCCGTGCTTAGAGATGTTCGTGGGTTTTTCATAATGTCCTCTTCAGTATTTGGGGGAAAGGAAGGAGTGCGGCGTTACTTCACGCGCACCTGGTAAGCAGCGGAAAGCTTGCCGCCCTGGGCCAATGGATCGGCCCATTCGTAGCGCACGTCGGTATACATCGACGCTGGGGCAGCGACGCGTTTCATCGAGCCGTCGGCTTGCTTCTCTTCGATCGTCGGTTGGGGTGAGTAAGACTTGCCACCGTCAATGCTGTACATGGCGGTCGCGCCGTCGGCTTTCGCGCTGCCGGCAACGAACTCGGTGCCGCGCGGAATGTGACCGACTGCTTTGTAATTGAGCGCAGGCGCGTTGCCGTCGTTCTCGGACGTCATCGACCAATCCAGAATTTCTCCGGGGTTGACGACGGTTGATTTTTCCAGCGGCACATTCGCAGATTCGCGTTTGACCGAACCGGAGAGCTGCACCTTGACATCCGGACGCAGCGCACTGGCAAGCATGAAATGCTTCTGCGCGAAAGCACCGGCGCCCAACAGAAATAGCGAGAGCGTCGCCGCGCTGATCGCGGCAAATTTTTTCTTTGACTTGAACATTCTTTTCATCTCCTTGGAGGATTGGGACAACTTTCGATTCAGTTTTATGAGCTTTGTGAGGCTTCCCGGCTTGTTTGAGTAAATGAGGTGATTGGGTGGGAGCGCAATCAACCGCTGCCGACTTTACAAGCGGCGTGCCGCACACGTGTTCGATAGATCGTTAAGCGGTAAGTTAAAGAAGATGAAAGGCGTTACGAGATTAGTAAGAATTTGCAGCGACGTGAGAGTGAGTTCTTGAGCCTGACAAGAGGGACTGACGTTTTGTCAGCGCCGCTGACATCTTGTCAGCTTACCGACTGTGTCAGAAGCCGACCGTGAGGGAGGGCCACTCGCAAGCTACTGCTGGAAGCCGACAGCGGATGACCCATCGGCCCTCTCTGACGATCGGGGGCCTGACACGATTCGCTATTCAGTCTTGCTCAAGGTTTGCGTATTTCTCTATCAATTTCTTCGCTCCGTAACCGGGAAAGCTGACGGTAACCTTGGTCTGATCGCCTGATCCCTCGCGCCTCAAAACCAGGCCGCGTCCGTATTTCGCGTGGCGCACGTAAGAGCCGGGCACGAACGAGGATGTTGGGACCAGGGGGTTGTGCGTAGGGTTTGCCGACCGCGCCTTTGCGCGCGATCCCTGAGACTGGTAACCGCTCGGACTCTTAAAACCGAGCCGCTCATCACGACGGCGAAAGAACTCGTTTACCGATTCGACGCTGTTGTATGTCTTGCCGCCGTACTTATTGCCGGGCTTACGGGGAAATTCATCGACGGTCGATTGTGCGTCGGAACCATAGTCATCGTCATATTCATAACGGAGCGACCCGGCGGCCTCATCAAGATCTTTCGAGCCGCGCGCGAATGATAACCACGAACGGCCGCGTGAAAGATCGTCAATCAGTTCCAGCGGCATCTCGTTCAAGAATTGCGACGGCTCGGATGCGAGTTCTTCGCCGTAAACGCGACGCTTCACCGCGTGCGTTATGTACAAGAATCGTTCTGCCCGGGTCATCGCTACGTACGCGAGGCGACGCTCTTCCTCGATATCCGATGAGTCGCTCAACGAACGCGAGTGCGGAAACAACCCGTCTTCGAGTCCCACCAGAAACACAACCGGAAATTCCAGACCTTTGGCGGAGTGCGCCGTCATCAACGTCACCGGCACGTCGGCCTTGTATTGATCGGTGTCGGCAACCAAGGCAGAGTGATCGATGAAGTCGCGCAGACCTTCCGCGCCTTGGTCGTCATAATCGACCGCGGCGTTTACGAGTTCCTGTAAATTCTCGAGTCGCCCTTCGGCTTCGTCACTTGCTTCGGACTTGAGCGCATTTTCATAACCCGTGTCGAGAATTGCTGCCTTCACCAGATCGGAAACGGGCGAGGTTGATTCGTAATCGTTTTCTAAGCGCTCGCTCACGTTTGGGTTAATGTCCTGCTCGTCGTCATCGCTCCCGACACTTTCAGTCCTGGACATGACTTGTTCTGTCTGTCTCGCCAATCGATTAATGATGCGCTGAAAATTTGCTAACGCTGCGGCTGCCCGCGGTGAAACGTTTCGGCCTTCGGAGAGCAAATCTGAAATTGCGTCCCAATACGAAATGCCCAGTTCGCGCGCGCGATTTTCGATCTCATCGAGCGTCACTTTGCCAATGCCGCGCGGCGGCGTGTTGATGATGCGCTGCAAGGCGATCGAGTCGTGCGGATTCATCGCCAGCTTCAGG
>DASQYL010000113.1:0-7879 GCA_035639235.1 Pyrinomonadaceae bacterium
CGAAAACACAGCGCGGCATCGTTAGGATCCTTGCTGAGGTGCGCGGCGAGATGAATAACGGCGTCGTACGCGGCCACGCGCGAAGCATCGAGCGGATTGAGAATGTCGAGATGCGAACGCCGCGAAAGATCTTCGGCGTCAAAGTAGCGGCGCACGTGCGTGCCGAGATAACCGCTGCCGCCTGTGACTAAAATTCTCAAGACATGTAGCGCAAGTTGTTAACTTGCGTAATTCTTTTCGACGATCGCAAGTTACCAACTTGCGCTACTAGCCACCGCGTGCCATCTCGTTTAGCCTGGTAAGTCCCTCCACTTGTCCGATGGCAATTAGGATGTCGCCTGATTCGATAATCGTTTCGGCGGCGGGATTGAAAATTATCTCACCGTTTGAGCGTCGAATACTGATGATCACAATGTCCAATTCGGCGCGAATGGGCGTCTCGCGCAGGACCTGTCTAACCAGCGGTGACGACTCTTCGACGAGCACTTGCTCAAATCCCAGGCCGAGTTTGGTGCCGGTGATTGAATCGAAGAATTCGCTCACCGCCGGTTTCGTCAGCGAAACAGCCATGCGATGGCCGCCGATAATTGTTGGCGCGACGACGTGGTTGGCGCCGGCACGCACGAGTTTCGCTTCCGCCTCTTCCTCAGCCGCACGCGCTACTATGTGCAGTCGCGAATTCAGATCGCGTGCCGTCAGCACGACATAGACATTGTCCGCGTCATTCGGCAAACAAGTCGCCAGCCCGCGCGCGCGTTCGACACCCGCATCGCGCAACGTGTCCTCGAGCGTCGCGTCGGCGACCAAAACATTGAATCCGCGCTGGCTGAATTCGGCGGCGCGCGGGCCATCGTTTTCAATAATGATGAAAGGCTGATTGATGCGTTGCAGGTCTCGCACCAGGTGCGAGCCGACGCGGCCCGATCCACAGACGATGTAATGATCCTGAAGCTTCTTCATTCGTTTCGATTGCCGCCGCTGGCCGAAAGTCGAAACCAATTCCGACTGGACCACCGATTGAACAATGGTCGAGGCCGCCAGCGCAACTCCGCCGACGCCGATCAGCATGATTACCACGGCGAACGCACGTCCGGCCGGATTCTTTGGCGGAATGTCGCCATAACCGACCGTCGTCAGCGTTTGCACGGTGACATAGAAGCTGTCGCCGAGCGACCAGCCTTCGATTAACTTAAAACCGACGGTGCCGAAGACAATTGCGATGACCAGAGCGATGATCGCATTGCGAATGCGAAAGATAGTGCGGAATCGATGCGTGACGGGGTAGGGCATGATTCGTTTGATGAAGACAAGCGGCGTCCGTTATTTTCGCTTCCACCTAACGCCATCTTTGGTGTCTTCGAGGATGATGTCGCGTTCAAGAAGTTCATCGCGTATTTCATCCGCCCGTTTGAAGTCCCGGCGATGACGCGCTTCCTGCCGCTCATCGATCAGTTTCTGAATTTCGTTGTCGAGGATCGTCGCCTGCACTTCGCCGATGACGTTGAGTACGCCGTCAATCCGTTCCAGCGCGCGCAAGACCGCGCACTGATCGTCAGCCCGCAGCGATTGCCGCGCCAGCGCGGTGTTTATCTCGCGAGTGAGATCATGCAGTGCAGCTAACGCGACGGACGTGTTCAAGTCATCGTCCATGCCTGCTTCAAAATCCTTCAGAGCAGTTTCTATGGCGCTCGCGATTTGCGCATCGCTTCCGGGCTCGCATTTTGCTTCGCTAACGCGCGCGCGAAAATCACGCAGGCTGGCGACGGTTTTCTCGGCGCCGCGCAATGCATCGAACGTGAAGTTGAGCTGCTTGCGAAACGGCACGCTCAAAAGAAAATAGCGCACACCCGCCGCCGTGAATCCCATCTCTCGCACGTCGCGAAACGTGTAGTAATTTCCCTTCGACTTCGACATGGTTTCGCCTTCGACCTTCAAATGCTCGAAGTGAAACCAGTAGCGCACGAACTGCTTGCCGGTAGCGCCTTCGCTCTGCGCGATTTCGTTTTCGTGATGCGGGAAAACCAGATCGATACCGCCAAGATGCAGATCGAACGTCTCACCGAGATATTTCATCGACATTGCTGAACATTCGATGTGCCAACCGGGACGGCCCTTGCCGACGATTGTTTCCCACGACGGTTCGTCCTCTTTCGCCGGCGCTTTCCAAAGGGCGAAGTCGCGCGCGTCTTCCTTTTCGTACTTGTCGGTATCGACGCGTTCGCTGCCCCCCGCGATGTTGCCCGCGAAGTTAATTTTAGAAAGCTTACCGTAATCAGGAAACGCAGTGATGCGGTAATAGATTGAACCTTCGGATCGATATGCGTGACTGTTCTTCTCCAGCTTATCGATCAACTCCGCCATCTCGTCGATGTGTCGCGTTGCCCGCGGCGCCACCTCAGGCCGTTCGCAGCCGAGCGCATCGAAGTCTTCCCAGAACGCCTCGATGTACTTGGACGTGTAATCGTCCAGCGATTTATTCTGCTCCTGCGCCTTGGTGATGATGCGATCGTCGACGTCGGTCAGGTTCATCACCTGCGTCACTTGGTATCCTTTGAATTTCAGATAACGGCGAATGACATCCGCCGCAATCGCCGAACGAAAATTCCCGATGTGCCCATAATCCCAAACCGTCGGCCCGCAATAATAGAACCGGACCTCGCCTTCAATGAGGGGGCGAAACTCTTCGACCTGACCCGACAGCGTGTTATGAATGCGCAGCATTGAGAGCGAGGATAGGGAAGGGAAGGAGGTGAGTCAACGGCGCGCGGCAAAGATACTCCTCACCATCGAGAAGCCTTCGCGCTTGTTACAACTTTCATAGACGTGTATCTTGATCGTGTCACTTGCCTCTCCTCAAATTCGCTTTTGAGGTAGTCCCTTGAAGTACTGTCCACGCTGCAATTTTACTTTTCCCGACTTTCATCAGGTCTGCGACTTCGACGGCTCGGAGTTGTTGCCCGATCCTGAACGGCCGTTGGCAAATAAATCAAAGCGACAGTCGATTTGGCGAAGTTGGATTAAGTCGCCGGTTCTCTTAGCGGCCGTAGGACTGTTCGCCGTGGTGTCGAGCGCGGTCCTGATCGCCTATTTGGAAGTGGTGAATCAGACAACGCCTTTAGCCAGGACCGCGCCTTCGCCGAACATGTCGGACTCTTCCAGCGCAAACTCGTCGCGATCAAACGAGGCCGCAGTTGCTGCCACAACTGAGAAACAGATCAGTCGTCCGCAGAAATTTACAAAGTTGTCACCCCGCCCCACGATGGTCCGGTTACCAAACGTATCCAATCGGCCGAGCCTCAACAATCCGAAGTCGGAACTGGTGCGCCGGCAAAACTCTGAAAAGAACACGCGGGAAAAAGAACCGCTGCTTGCCTCGATTGTGAAGAGCACGTGGCACGTGCTGAAGAGGCCGTTTAAGTTTTAGCTGCGGCAGGAATTCAATCTGTGCTCGGCGGCAACTGTAACGCGCGCAACGCGCACAGCAATCCCACGAAGTCAAAAACAAATCTCACCCAACTCAAATTTATCCAGAGCCGTGTTCGCGAAACGACTTCCGCGGGATCCATGTTGGCTGCACGTGAGGTCATCAGCTTGTCGATTGCCGGCACGAAATAGATCAGTGCCGAAAGGTGCATGACCACAAATATCGCGGTAGCCATCAGCAACCAGCGGCGGTGCGCGCCGCGCGTCTTCAGCGCGAAAAAGAATGTGACAATAGAAACCAGTAAGTGGAGCGGCGTGATAAAAATCCAGAAGCGAATTCCTGAATTCGGCGTGTAGAGCGGGTTGTTCACTCGCTGCGCGGCGAACTCCCAGACCGACTCCGGAGGTGCATGCGCCCACAGCGGGACCACTACACGCATCTCGTACAGTCCGCCGCCAATCACAATCGCGCAGAGAATCACAAAAATCCAAACGAGCGTCTGTTCAATGCGGTGCGTAGTCACAATGCTTGTTCAACTCTCTTCCAGCGCGGCGGCGCGAATACGAAGAGCAACGCGATCGCCAATCCAATCGCGAAATACGACGTGTCAACTAACCAAAGAGGAGCGTTGGCGATCAAAATGAACGATAACAATCGATCCATGAACGTGCTTTGGTTCACCGGCTGTCCGGCAAATCCGCGTAACTGCATTTCCCAAATTGTCAGAGGGCAGTTGGCTTTGACGATCAATTCGTACACGACGATTAGGATCGCAATCAAATGAGTGAGACGAAACCATGGGTTGCGGATCCAGGTCCATCTGCGCCGGACACCGACGAGGATGGCGCCCAGACCACCAACGATGTACGCCACGTAGAGCACGTGAATGACAACCATTGTGTCGGCGGCTAATGCGTACCACATGCTAGTCGTTTAATCATCAAAATGCGAAAAGCCGCGCGGGTGGAGGTCCCATAATCGATCTCGTTCGCGAATGCGAGTCGATCCAGCCAGGTTATCGATTTCACCAATCCGTGTGATCGAAACGCCGTCAACTTTTTTCGGTAGCCGCGAAATATCTTCCGGCGCCACGGTGAATATCAATTCAAAATCCTCCCCGCCATGCAAGGCAAGCGCGAGTGGATCGAGAGCACGACGTCCACAAAGTCTCTTAACATCGGCATCGAGCGGTATCGAAGCAGCTTCGATGACAGCGCCGACGTTACTTTCTCTGCAGAGATGATTGAGATCGGATGACAAGCCGTCACTGATGTCGATCATCGACGTGGCGAGGCGTTGTTCCCCCAGCACAATGCCCCAACCAACGCGCGGTTGTGGGCGAAGCTGGCGGAGCAGGAGCGATTGAATCGCGTCGTCATCTGATTGGGAGGCGAACCCGTCCGCGACTCCATGCGGTGCTGAGACGCGCATTCCCATTTCGATCAATTTCAATCCGGCCGCCGCGCCGCCGAGATTGCCGGTTACATAAATTTGATCGCCGGCGCGCGCCCCGGAACGTTTCACAGCGGCCCCGGCGTCTGCTTCGCCCAACACAATCGAGTCGATAACGATTACTTTTGATTCAGAGACGTCGCCGCCCGAGAGCGTGACGGCAAAGCGATCTGCCAGTTCGAAATATCCTGCGAAGAATCGGTCTCTGAAATCGGAATTCCAGCGGTCGGGCGTCAAACCGATCGAAAGGAAAGACCACAACGGTCGCGCGCCCATCGCCGCGACATCTGAAAGAGAGACTGCGAGTGCTTTGTGTCCCAGATGCCGCGCGGAAGTGGCGTCGCTGTAGAAGTCGACGTCTTCAACCAGAAGGTCGGTCGTAAAGACCAGTTCTTTACCCGCTGACTCGCTGATGATCGCCGCATCGTCGCCAATGCCGGTGAGAACACGCGTTGAATGTTTGCGCGACTCAGACAGTCGGCGGAGATGATCGATGAAGTCGAATTCGTTCATGAATGTCCCTCTCCCAGCGGGAGAGGGTTGGGATGAGGGTTTATCGAGCGACAGCCCCTCGCCCTTAATCCCTCTCCCCGCGGGAGAGGGAAAAAATCACAAATTGCGACGCATTGATTCCAAGCCGCCTTGGATGGTTTCGATCGAAGTGGAAAAAGAGAAGCGCACGTGACCTTCGCCTTGCGGTCCGAAGACGACTCCGGGTACGGTTGCAACCTGCGCTTTGTCCAAAAGAATTTCCGACGCCTGGCGACTATCGCTCGCGATGCTGCTGACGGCCGGAAACGCGTAGAAGGCTCCGGCTGGCGGAGCGCAGTGAAAACCAAGCTCATTAAGTCCGCCGACCAGCAAATCTCGACGTTCGAGATAAGAAGCACGCGACGTCTCCAGGAAATCCGACTCAGTTGTTAAAGCAGCGAGCGCTGCCCATTGGGTTGGAGTAGAGACTCCATTCGAAGAATAGAGTGTCGCTTTCGCCAATCCGGTCATCCACGGTTCAGTTGCGACTGCGTAACCAACCCGCCAGCCGGTCATCGCATAAGACTTCGACAACGTGAAGGAGGTAATTGTGCGCTCGAACATTCCGGGAAGCGAAGCGATCGAAACGTGCTCGCCTTCATAAACGAGGTCTTCGTATGCCTCGTCCGCGATCACGATCAAATTACGATCGATAGCGAACTTGGCGACCTCTTCAGTCTCCTCGCGTGTGAACACAACGCCTGAAGGATTCGTGGGGGTGTTGAAATAGATGGCGCGCGTCTTCTCGGTGGCATAGCGCGACAAGGTGACGCGGAATCCTTCTTCCCGAGCTTCGCTCGTTGGCACCAGCGCCAGACGTCCGCCGCAATGAGCGACGAGATCTTTGATTGGAGTCCAGTAAGGCGAAAAGATGAGCACGTCGTCGCCGGGATCGATGGTTGACTGAAACGCGCCGAATAATCCCTGCATGCCGCCGTTGACCACGATTACGTTTTTTTCATCAGCGGGAATGTTATTGCGATCGCGCAGCTTATCAACGATCGCGCGCCGCAATTCAGGGATGCCCGACGAAGGCGCGTAGCGCGTCTTGTTCTCCTGGAGCGCGGCGATCGCGGCGCCTTTGATGTGTTCGGGAGTCGTGCGATAAGGCTCACCGCCTTCAAAACGGAAAACTGTCGAGCCTTTAGACTGCAGCTCCATCACGCGATTTCGAATTTGCACAATGTCGGAAAATCCGATTTCGTCCAGCCGTTTTGCGAGACGAAAGGGAACGGCGACTGGTGCGGACATTTAATAAAGACCTTTCCGAATGAGACGAAGGTTTCGATCTGATGACGCGCGATTATATCCCGCGCGTTTCCCGGCCGTCTAACCAACCACTGGAGATTATTTGAGACAGCCGCTCTCTTATCCGAAAGCAGACGAATCATGGTGGAAGGTTCATGAGATAGGTTTAATCTTGCAGTTGAACTAACTGCGTCTAAATGTAAGTGTTGACACTGCATTCGGCGCACAGTACCATGCGCCTGCCGAATCGCCTTGCTGTGAGAAAGCGCTGGACGCCGGATCGGAAACTCGGAACGCCTTTCCCTGTTTTTCAACAATGAGTCAGCCCGCGACGTCAATCCCGCAAAAGTTGTTTTTCAAGATTGGCGAAGTCTGTGAACTGGCGGGCGTGCAGGCCCATGTACTGCGGTATTGGGAGACGGAGTTCCCGATGCTCGCACCGCAAAAGAATCGCGCCGGCCAGCGCACCTATCGCCGGAAGGACGTCGAGATGGCGTTGCGAATCAAAGAATTGTTATACGACGAACAATACACAATCGCGGGAGCGAAGAAGAAGCTGGCCACTGAGATGCGCGGTCCCGTTCGTGACAACGCATCGACCAAGCCGGTTCGTAACTTGCAACCGCCGCCGTCACTTGCGGCCCGCTTTGGTTCGACTGGGCCGCCGCCGCAGACTTCGACCGCAGTGAAGCTTTCGGACGATCAACGCGCCTCGATCAAATCGATTGCGAGTCAGCTTCGCGAGATTTTGGACCTGCTCGATCAAGGCGACGCGGAGTTGGAAGCGTTGCGCGCCAAAGCCAGAGAGAAATAATCAAGCGCGGCGTTTGACAATCACCGCTTAACGCCCATACTGGAGATTGCTTTGACGGGACGTGGCGCAGCCTGGTAGCGCGCACGCTTGGGGTGCGTGAGGTCGCTGGTTCGAATCCAGTCGTCCCGACCATCAAAAAGGAAAGGCTTTCCGATTCGGAAAGCCTTTCTGTTTTGCTCTCATTCACACCGAGTGAGTTCCGTCAGAATTTCCGCGGAGACTTGTTGTTGCTTTTATTCGTGTTCGCCGGCGCGGTCTCCTGAATCTTTGTGCTTGTGATTTTCGCCGGTGTCGATGACTGTGACTTCGCATTAACTGAATCCGTGAAGCCGCCCGCCATCGCCAGCACGCACATCGCGCCATATTCCGGGTGAGGGCCGCAGGAAATTCCCGCGACTTTGTAATTCTGA
>DASQYL010000114.1:0-5586 GCA_035639235.1 Pyrinomonadaceae bacterium
TGTCAGAGACGTGGACCAGGCCATCGATGCCGTCTTCGATTTCGATGAAGGCGCCGAAGTCTGTCAGGTTACGCACGCGCCCGTGCACCCGTCCGCCGATCTGGTACCGATCGCCCAAGGTACTCCAGGGATTATTTTGAACTTGCTTCATCCCTAAACTAATGCGCCGGCCCTTGGGATCCACCCCAAGCACTTCAACTTCTACGACATCGCCCGGATTGACGAGCTTGCTCGGATGCTTCACGCGTTTCGACCAGCTCATTTCTGAGACATGAACGAGACCCTCGACGCCCGGCTCGAGTTCGACAAACGCGCCATAGTCCGTAACGCTGGCGATCCGCCCTGTCAGGCGCGTGTGGAGCGGAAAACGCTCTTCGACACTTTCCCAGGGATCGGGAAGCAGTTGTTTATAACCGAGCGAGACGCGCTCACGCGCACGATCAAAGCGCAGCACTTTCACCTGGACCGTATCGCCGACTTTAAAAAGCTCACCCGGCGTTTGAACCCGACTCCACGACATGTCGGTCACGTGCAAAAGCCCGTCGACACCACCCAGGTCAACGAAGGCCCCATACTCTGTAAGATTCTTAATCTGGCCTTCGACGATGATGTCTTCTTCGATCTGATCCAGCGTCTCGTCCTTGCGTCCGGCATTCCTCTCTTCCATTAACGCCTTTCGCGACAGGACGACGTTGGAACGTTTGCGATTGAGTTTTATAACCTTTGCTTCGATTTCTTTACCGCGCAGTGAATCCAGATTGCGAATTGGGCGGACGTCGATTTGCGATCCGGGAAGAAAGGCCCCGATGCCGTCGATATCTACTCGAACTCCACCTTTGATCCGTTCCGCCACCCGTCCCTTGATCGGTGTGCCCTGTTCGAAAGCCTTTTCCAAATCATCCCAAACGCGCAGCCGAACCGCATCAGCACGCGAGAGCACCGGGAAACCCTCGCCGGTCTCCATGTTCTTAACCAAGACGTCAACTTCGTCGCCGGGCTTGACGGTCAGCTCTCCGTTTTCCATGAACTCGCCTTGATTGACGATGCCTTCCGACTTATATCCGAAGTCAATCACCACGCCGCGTTCGGTGATGCCGACGACGGTACCGCGGACGACCTCGCCTTCCTGGAGGGTTGATTGTTCCTGCTCAAACTGATCGAGCAAACGGCCAAAATCCTCGCCGGCAGGACGGGCTTCTTCTTCGCTTTCGCGAGGCGAAACTTCTTTCGCGGTTTCCGCCGCCGCGTCAGCGGCAGGCGCGCTCGATTGACTTGTCGCGTCATCAGCCGCGACTTGCTGATCTGGTTCGGGTGGGTTAGCGCCGTTGTTTGCGACGGCGGTTTCAGGTTGTTCCGTGGACATGCACACTCCCTAAGTCGTTTTCGCTGGCGCGGCGAGCCGATCGCTACGCATCCGGCATTCGAGATAACGCACCCCTCACAGGTGGCCGTTAGTTTTGGCGATGTCGGTAAAAGAGAGGAGGCGAGCCTAAGGAGTTGAAAAGAAGGTTGTCGTTTCGATTTCCGTTTTGCCCGTAGTCTCCCACGCTGGTCCGACTATCACCGATCGCGTGACCGGATAGTCTCGGAATTTACACGCCGGTGTCAGTGAGTGTCAAGGAGACCACCGGCGTTTCCAATTTCGATCTCGCCACAAAACTTTAACGTCTTTCAGTCACAGACGATTCGAGCCCGCGCGGCACCACGTAAACTCCCGCTGAGTGCGAACCAACGAACAGGGTGTTCTGATCCTTTGGATCCAGCGCCAAAGCCCAAATTCGCTGACTCGGCAATCTCTGCTCCCGCGTGTCGATGCGCACCCACGTAGAACCAGCATCATTCGATCGATACACGCCGCCCCCGACCTCGCCGGTTTGAAATGCATTACCGACAAAGACTTCATCCGGATTGCGCGGATTGATTAGAACGCTTGTGAAGTCGCCGAAAGGCAGGTTGCCCCCGCGGCGTTCCCATCGGTCACCACCATCGTGCGACATGTAGAACGCCTGCTTGGTTCCCACATAAATGTACGCCGGCCGTTGTTGATCCTGAACGATCACATTTATCGGCGCGGTAGTCGGTACGCCGCTTACCCGTTGCCACGCGTCGCCGCCGTTCCGCGTCACCAAAACGCCTGAGGTAGCGGTCCCGACGAAAATTACCGCTGGACTCTTCGGGCTGGTTGAAATGCAAGTCGTGCGCACATCTATGTCAGATCCATACGAGAACCGCTCCCAACCAAGCGATGGATCCGTCGTGCGATAAAGGCCGGAGTTTGTCGCTGCGAGAATTTCATGCCCACTGTTTCCAGCAAAATACGTCAGGGCATTAATAGGATCTGCGAGCGCGGCAACATGAGCGAGTGCCGAAGTGCTTGATGAAGACGATATCCCCAGCGCAGCCAAAGTGGTCTCATCAAGCTGTCCCGTCACCGAGAGATAGCGATCAGTCTGAAACCGTTTGATTGCAGTGATCGTCCGTGGGCCAAGCTGGCCGTCGGGCGTACCTATCTCGTAGCCCGCTCGTTCCAGCGCCTGCTGGGCGCGACGCACCGTATCGTCGCCTGGTTTTGGCGCCGCTATGCGTTGTCCGGGAAGACTCGGCGGCGGTGTGCTTCGCTGCGACGCGGCGCGCACTTGTGCGGCAGTTCGCCGGAGGGCCGTGTTCGGCGCGCGTCTGCGAGCCGGTCCTGTTATTGGTTTGCGCGCCGCAATCGGAGCCCATGACGCTCCCCGATCTGCCGAGCGGTAAACTCCGAGATTCGTTCCCAAGTAAATTGTATTGGGATCGCGCTCGTCCTGCAGAATCGCATAGCCGATTAATCTGGGCGGCATGTTCCGCATCGACGGTTGCCACGTAGTCCCGCCGTCGCTGCTAACAAAGAAAAATCCGCCGCCAGTGCTGGTGTTGATGGTGGTGGCATAGACGCGGTTCGGATTCTCGCGGTCTGCGACAATCGTGTTCACAAAGCGATCACTGAAACCGGCGTTACTCGGCACGAAATTCTTGCCGCCGTCGGTTGAGACCATCACGCCATAGTTGTTCGTCCCGATGAAGACCGTGTTCGGGTTACGCGGATGCACGGCGATCGAATTTATCTCAAGCTGTCGGGAAGTCGTCACCATCCACGAGTTGTTGGCGCCGCCCCTATCCGAGCGCCAGAAACCTTCTGTCGTTCCCGCAAACACCAACCCCGACATCGACGGGTGTTGGAGAATCGCCCGAGTCCGCCGCGACTGGGAAGGAATGCCTTGCACCTTTGCCCAATTCTCGCCCGCGTCGCGCGTCTCATAGATACCGCTACACGCCGACGCAATGATGTGGTCGGCGTTCCGCGGATCGATATTGATCGCAAAGATGTCGGAATCGTCGATGATTCCCTTCTTGATGATCTTCCAGGTCTGGCCGCCGTCCATGCTCTTGTAAGGCAAATACCAGGTGCCGGCATAGATGACGTTTGAGTTGCGTGGATCGATTGCCAGCGATTCGACATCTACTTCGTTGTCGCCGCGCTGGCCCGCAGCCGCAGCTGCCAGGGCTGCCGTCGGCAAAGGCGACCAGGTTTCGCCCGAATCCAGCGAACGAAAGATACCGTTGATCGTGCCGACGAGCAGCATGTTGGGGTTCGACTCAGACTGGGTCATCGAATGCAGCGCTTCGTTACGCAACTCAGGCGCATCGCGCCAGGTCGCCCCGCCGTCGGTCGATTTGAAAAAGCCACCGGCCTCTTTGTGGCGATGCGTGGCAACGTAGAGCACTTTCGAATTGCGCGGGTCGACGATGATGTGATCCACGAACAGTCTTGGCCGATTTAGATTCACGAGCATACGCCACGTCCGGGCGCCGTCACTCGACGTATAGATTTGGCCGTCCAAAGTGCCGAAATAAAATCGATTGGGATCATTCGGATCGACCACCAGCCCACGCACGTCGCCGCCTGTCGGCCCAGTGGGTCTCCATTCGGCCGAGTAAGCTCCGGCGGTAACTCCATCAACCGCATGAACACCCGACGATGCAGTTATCGGATTTGAGAACGTGAGGGTGAAACTAAACAATACCAACGAGAACAGCGCAGCAGTAATTCTTTTCATTGCTTCAAATCTTCTCCAAGGCGAACTGAAGGTTATCGGGGCAGCTACACCAAATGTCAGATGCATTATACCGATTTAGTTGATGCTTTACGATACGAAGAAATCGATCGAAGAGAAGGGCCACTGCGAAAAGAAGAAGCGGGCGGTGTTCCTCTCGGAAACCGCCCGCTTCTGAAGAAGGTCGCTCCTCTAAAAGAGTCGCGAACGTTTAGAGTTTATTCCTCTTCGCCTCGTCGACGTGTGCCGCGGCGGCGAGTTGCCGGTTTCTTCTTGCAGTCGGGACACGGCGAAACAACACCCGTCGCATCCCCGCCACTGAAGGTTGCACCCTGAGGCACGATCCACAGCTGGACCTGCAACTCTGGCAAGCAACCGCCATCGATCGTATCGATACGTCCGGCGTCGATGCCGCGCGTGTTGACGAGGTAGTCCTTGGCGCGATTGGCTCGCGTCATACCCTCGGCATCGCACGACCCGTAACCCACGATGGCGCCGCGCGCACTCGGCATGTTCTGCAACTGAATTGCGAAGTTGTCGAGTCTCGCCTTCTCATCGTTGAAGCGGATGTTGCCGTAAGTGTCGAACTTATACGGCGGCGTCGGCAGCACCTTGATCGGGAAGGTACAAGAGGCCGTATGGTTGCAGGATGGATCCACACCGCCGACATCGACGGTTGCGGTGATCGTACCACCCGCTACACCTGCCGTGCTGATCGTGATCGACCGAGTTCCCTGACCACTGGTAATCGTTCCGGCGGAGACCGTCCAGTTGTAAGTCTCAGAGACGACCGGTATTCCCTGCGTAAAGTTAGCAGTTACCGTCACCGAACTATTCGGATCAGCCTCACTCGGGCATGAAACACTGACTGTCGGACAAGTGTGAACCGGATGGCAATTCGAACAAGCCGCAATGGTTATTGTGGTAGTGGCAGAAGTGATACAACCGCAACCATCATCCACATCAACGGTGGCCGTATACGTGCCTGGACCCATTCCGGTCAAGTCCCAACTGACGCTGGCGCCCTCGCCAGTGATGCGCCCGCCCGTCACATTGTAAGAGTAGAGCAACGTGTCACCATCAGGATCGGTTGCTGAGGTCGTCAGGGTTACGCTTGAGCTCGAGGACGGTGTGCACGACTCGGATACCGTATCTGGTGGACACGGCAGCGTAATCGTGGTCGTCGATGCCGCAAACGAGCTAATCACAGGAGCCTGGTTCGGCAGCACCGAAGGCTCGCGCTTATTCCGATGGCCGAACCACAGCTGCGCGCCGTATCCATAAGGATCGCTCGACGGCTGGAAGCCCAACGGAACTCCGGCGTTCGTCGAGGCCCGAGTGGTTCCCGGAACCACCACCAGGCCACGGCCCGGTACAACCACGTTGGTGACTTGATTGATCGGAACATTGAAGTCAGTTTGCGTAATGTTCTTCGTTCGCTGATCATTCAGTGCTCGTCTAAACCAGACGCCGAATCCCCACCAACGCGCTGGATAGA
>DASQYL010000115.1:0-4950 GCA_035639235.1 Pyrinomonadaceae bacterium
GGTCAGAAACGAACCATCGTCATTATCTTCATAGACCGCAGGCGCGACCACCAGGATGCCGGCTACCTCTTTCGGATAACTCATCGCATAATCCAGCGCCAACGCTGCTGCCCATGAATGGCCGACGACGATCGGCCGCTCGACGTGCAGCTGAGCGAGCGCGCCGTGGATCAACTGTGCCTGGACTTCTACCGTTGCATCTCCATGTTTAGGACGGTCACTGTGGCCGTGACCAAGACGATCGAACGCGATTACCTTATGCCTCGCCGCCAGCAGGTTAAGCACCGGCAACCAATCCTGCGCCGAACCAGGGTTGCCGTGAATCAGCACGACTGGCTGGCCCGTTCCCTGCATGATGTAATGCAGACGTGTGCCGTCAACCGTGACGAATCGCGATGCGTATCTGACTGGCTCAGATTCCGGATTTCCTTTCGCGACCGAAGAAGAACGCGCTTGCACGCGTTCGACTTTAGCGGCTGCTTGAAATTTCAGAAGTGCGAACGAAACGGTGATTAGCAAGCATAGATAAAACAAGATTGGGAGCCGATGTTTCAATTGGGAAGACCGGAACCGGAACATGACGGTTTTAATTTAACGCGCTGGTGAGCGCGGCAACATGATCGATGGCCGCCATCACTGCCTCAGGGCGCGTGAATGGAATTTGATGTCCGGTCTGCGGCAGCAGATTGAAATGCGAATGGGGCAGCGCCTGATACAAACGCTCAGCGTTCTCGGCAGCGGGGACGATTTTGTCCGCGTCGCCGGTGATAATTGCGACGGGAGCTTTGATCTCGGGGTAACGATCCGCAAACTTTGGTAAGGATTCGTTCAACAATGCGTCATCGACGGAATACCACTTTACTTTCTTTGGACGCGTCCATTCCGCCAGCACATGTCGCATGTATTTTTTCGGCACGGGATCTGGATCGAAAGCCTTCGCAATGTCAGTCCGCACCAGCCAGGCCGCTAAGAACGGCGTGAACACGAAGTTAAGAATGTCGCCAATCACAGGCCAACCGGGCGCCTTGCTCAGGAACGAAACGCCGTCGTCGCTTTCGTACGCCGCCGGCGCTAACAAGACGAGCCCGGCAATCTGGTTCAGGAAGTTCAATCCGTAAACCAGCGCGAGCGAACCGCCCCACGAGTGGCCGACGATAATCGGCCGATCGACGCCGAGCTCCTTCAACGCCTTGTTCAGCATCTCCGCCTGAACTTCGACAGTGATGGGCCGATGATTGGGACGATCGCTGTGCCCGTGACCGGGACGGTCGAAAGCCAACGCCTGGTACTCACTCGAGATTGGGCCGTAAAGCCGCGACCAATCCTGGCACGATCCGGGATTACCGTGAATCAAAACTACGGGACGGCCCTGGCCCTTGATCACGAAATGAAGATTTGCTTCATCAACCCTCACAAAGCGCGACTGCGCGCGAGCGTGGTCGTGAGCCACACGGTTGGCAATGTAACGTTGTTTGAGTCTGCCGGTGACGCTCACTTTTCGATTAACGATCAAACGTTAACGATGACACCTTTGGCCGTCTTCGGTAATGTCATCCGGGGGTTTGTCTGGGGCTTACTTGCGGCTCGTGGATTTAGACGAAGACGTGAGGGATTTAGTTACATTTTTCGCTACATACGAGGACGCATCGCCTACCCGTTTCATTAAACCGCCAGCCACCGTGGAACTCTCGCCACGAATGGCGCGGACGGCTTGCCGGGTCAATAGCTGCGTCAATCCTCCGGGTACGATCGCGCGCACCACTGCGTGACCAACACGCGGAGGAATGGCCACGCCTCTTTGCCCCAGGGCGTACTCGCTCTCCCACCAGCTGGGCACGAACTTACCTTTGAAGCGACGCAAACCCTCGAAGTTATAGAGATGTCCAAAACGCCGCACGGTCATATCCAGAGCGCGCGCCACGACCCGATGCTCGGTCTGCACATCGTCTGGTCCATCGGTAGCGAGCGGCGCGGTTCCTAACGTAGCCAGGGTTGCGCCTTCTTCTTTGAGGCGCTTGAGGGCTTCCACGACCAACATGGTCGCGGTGCCTTGCGGTGCGTTCGGTTCGCTGATTACGTCTTCGAGGTACCAACCCTTGCGCGCGGGAATCGGACTCGCCGCCAGAAATCCTACGAGTTTTCCATTTGCGCGCGCGGCAAAATATTTTTTGTATTCCGAATGCATGAAGGGATCGAGCGCTACCAACCATCCAAAGGTCGTACCCGCCGAGCGTTCGCCCAGCCAATGAAGGCAGAGCTCGGCTGTTTCGCTTCTGAATGAGTCATTGATCTCACTGATGACTTCGATCTCTACACCCGCTCGCTTCGCCTGATTGACCCCGGCGCGGAGCTTCTTCGCACTGTCGCCGCGCGGGTTCCAGGTTTGCAGGTCGAAATAGGGAGCGGCGCCACACTTAACGGCAGTGAAATCTTTCGGGGCTACTCGACGCGCGAACTTCGAACTTGTGGGCACGAACGCTACTACGCGATTTCTCTTCTTCGCGTGCGCCGCGAACTGTCGCGCCAGCTCCGCCGCGTCATCTTCCGATGCCAGAGGATCACCCGCCGCTAACCACACCCGACCGAACTCGCCGTAGATGATCGCGCCGTCGATATCCGGCGTGGACCACATCTCCGCGCCCGGCGCAATGCTCACCAGCGAGTGCGCGTTGTAGCCATAAAGCGTTTGCAACCGCAGCAATTCGCCGGTTGGATCGGGCAGATTTTTGCGCCGGCGCTCGGCCAGCGCGAAGCCTATGCGAGCTTTCATGTAACGCGCTGTGTAGCTGGCGCTACCGCCGGCAGCCAGCCACCACAATTGACGGATGGGAATAAACATATGGGGGACTCCCTTTTACGCCGGTTGAGCCCCTGAGTCAACCTTAGAAATTAGATAACAATAATCGCGCTTGCGTTTCCAGCTTAGCTCAATTCTCTTGTTTGTGAGCGGAATGCAGGAAAGAACAAGAGGAAGGCAAGGAATGCGCTAAATTTTGCGCTTATATGAAGAGTGAGCCCTGCGCCGAGGGACGCCGAAAAGTGTTGGCCCGAGCGTGACGGTCGCTGCCGACGCGATGCTCATTGAAGCCGAATCGTTTCACATAAAGGTTGAAAAGCTTTTCTTGCGCTTCCCAGTATTGACCTTTGCCGTGCATGCGATCGTGAAAGACACTCGAGTTGAGTTTGCCACCGCGCGCGTCGCGAATGCGATTGAGCACACGATCGGCCTTGGTAGGAAGTTTCTCGCGCAAACGTTGTTCGAAGTAAGGAGCCACGCTGCCGGGGAGCCGCAGCATGTTCATGAACGCTTTCGTCGCGCCACACTCTCTCGCGCGTTGCAAGAGACCCGGAATGTCCGATGAGAGTCCGGGAATAGTTGGCGCAATGCCGATTCCAACTTGAACCCCCGCGTCCGCTAGTTCTTTCATCGCCACAAACCGCGCGCGCGGTGAAGGCGCAAACGGCTCGACGGCCCGCGCAATCTCCGGGTCAGCAAATGGAATTGAAAAATAAACACCCACGCTGGCCTCGCGCGTCAGCTTTTGCAAGACATCGATGTCGCGGCGAATCAGCGCCGACTTGGTGACGATGCCGACCGGATTGCGAAACTCCGCGCAGACTTCCAAACACGCGCGCGTTAATTTGTAATTCGCTTCCAGCGGCACATAAGGATCGGACGTGAACGAGAAAACGATCTCGTCGCCCTGCCACGACGGTTTCATCAGTTCCTTGCGCAGCAGTTCGGCTGCACGCACCTTCACGACGATCTTTCTTTCGAAGTCGGTGCCGGCGCCGAAGTCGAGATATTCGTGCGTCGGCCGGCTGAAACAGTAAGTGCAGCCGTGAATGCAGCCGCGATAGCAATTGATCGAATAATCGAACGCCACATCGGGACTGTCGTTGCGGCTAATAATGGTGCGCGTTTCGGTTTCTTCGAAAACCTCGATGCGCGCGCGCGGCGGCTCCCCGATCCATTCGATCGACTCAGTTAGCCAGGGATTCGGCGGGTTAGTGACGCAACGCATCCGTGCAATTATGTTTTATCGACGCAACACAGCTTACCACAGCGGCTTCGGTTTGGCGAGATGAAATAAACCACAGAGGCCACAGAGAGGATGATCGAACTCGATTCACGTCTTCTTTCATTTCTCTGTGTTCCTCTGTGGCCTCTCTGAGTGAAAGTATTTATTGCTTCGGGCGTATGGTGATGAACCTGGTTTCGCCCCGCTCATTAATTAGCAGCAGGGCCGGTTTCGTCCCGTTTTTTTCCATGGCTGCGCGCAGATCGTCGGCAGACCTTACAGGTTGCCGATTCACTTCCTGAATCACGTCGCCGCGTTGAATGTTAGCTTCAGCCGCGGGACCAGTCGGATCGACTGATTCGACTACGACTCCGGTGGTGCCTGCCTTCAGTTGCAATTCCTGCGCAACGTCTGGAGTCAATGGCGCGACGCTGATTCCGAGTTTTCCGCCGCCGCTACGCGAGTTTGGTCCGCCCTCGTTTTCGTTTTCGGAACGCGCCGTCTGCTCGCTGGCTTCGCCGAGTGTCGCTCGAATCTTCTGCTCTTTCTTATCTCGCAGCACCGTAAGCGTCACTTCAGTGCCGGGCGCGTTGCTCGCCACGCGGTTGCGAAATGCATTCGAGTCGCTAACCGGGTTATCGTTGATTGCAGTGATCACATCGCCCTGCCGCAGTCCGGCTTTGTCCGCACCGCTACCTGGTTGCACGGAGTCGACAATCACTCCCTTAGCTTCCGGCATTTCGAGATTTGCCGCCATATCAGAGCTTACCCGCGTGACCCTGATGCCCAATTGGCCGCGCCGAACCTTGCCGCTCTTGACGAGCTGGTCCATCACTGTCTTCGCCATGTTCGACGGAATGGCGAAACCAATGCCGATGTTTTCACCCGATTGACTTGGAAGGATCTGCGAATTAATGCCGACCAGTTC
>DASQYL010000116.1:0-5120 GCA_035639235.1 Pyrinomonadaceae bacterium
GCATGTCTAGCGGGGATAACAGCCGGTTGGAGAGTGGCACGGGCGTCCCGCGCCCGTGAGCCCATGCGCAAGATGCGCGTGCCACATCCGCTAGTTCAATTCCATCGCTAGAGCGATCGCTCTATGCGCATTGACCACACCCCAACCTTGGCGATCGACTTCGACGTCATGCACGCGTTCGGCGGTGTCGATTAGAATCCGTTTAATTTGCTGTGGCGACAACCGCGCATTCGCTTCCAACATGCAAGCGATGAGTGACGAAACGACAGGAGCCGCGAACGAAGTGCCGTCGACATATTTGTAATGCTCGTTAATGACGTTGCCCTCGCGCAGCTTGATCGTGATGAGTTGCCGCAACAACGGTATGCGCAAGTCACTCGCTTCATCGAGATCTTTATCGACTCCGCGATACTGTTCGAGTAGCGCCGGCAGCTCTTCGTCGGACGCTGCATCGAGACGCGAATAGACTTCGGCTTCTTCGGCGGTCGGCGTGTGCGGCAGAATCGGCGCGGCTACCCAAATGCCAGGTGCGATCACCTCCGGCTTCTGCAATCCGTCAATCGTTGGTCCATAAGACGACCGATACATGCCGCGCCGCGCGCGATCGAGCGAGTTCTGATCGTCAAGACCACCGACCGCGATGCACGAAGGCGCGCTGGCCGGCGGCAAGACCGGATGACCGGAAATGTAACCTGCGTTTCCAACCGCGCAAACGACCGTAATCCCTGCCGCCGTGCATCTTTCGACCAGGCGTGAAAGTGGATTAGTCAAATAGCTTTCCTGTTGGTCGCCACCCGCGGAGATGTTGACCACCTTGATCTTAAACTTCGCCGCATTCGCGAGCACCCATTCCAGACCTTGTTGAATCTGGCCTTCACTGATGCGTCCCGTGCGGCCGATTTTCACGAGCACGAGGTTAGCTTCCGACGCGATACCGCGATAAAAACCGTCGGACAATCCACCGTTGCCGGCAGCAACAACGGAAGTCATCATGCCGTGCCAACTCGCCACGTCGTTAGTCTCCAACGAAGTCGGATCGTCTGAATCCGGAAAGATGCTGTGATAAGCGACGATGCGATTTGCCGGCTCGGTCAACTCGGGATGCGCATAGAAACCAGAGTCGAGAAATGCCATGGTGACGCCGCGTCCCCGAAAGCGCTCATCGGCCTCCATTCGCAACGGTGTGGGCAGCACGAAATTATTCTGCTCAAAAATGCTGGCGTGCGATTCGATCTGCCTTTGCGCCCGTCTGAAAATTTCAATGCAGCGTTGGCAGAGGTGGCCTGCGTCGGGTGTCGCAGCATTCGACTTGACGATCGGATGCAGGCTCACATGGAGCGTGTCGATAGGATGGAGACTTGCGTCGCAATAGCGATCGCAGACCGGACAGATAGGCAATCGAATTGGAGTCCGGCTTTGATCGATCAGTTCAGTTCGCTCGCTCATATGTCAGACGATTGTAAACCATCGGCACAGACTCGCGGCATAGATGCGAGCTTCTGCAAGTTCAAAATATGCGCGACGAAAATTGGCCGCGCATAAAAGGCGCGCGAGGTGCTTCCATGTCCGCGCCCTTTGGTGCGCGCCTGCACCAGTTTTCCCAAATCTCCGGTCAGCGAGTCAATTCCGTGGGTGCGAATTTGCTCGCGAATCGTTTCATAATCCGCCTTAACTTGTGCGCGAATCGTCGGATCGTCGAGGTCGAATTCCGCCGCGGCATGCAACATTGAACGCTCTTCGCGGACGCTTTCCCAGACGCGGCTGACGACGACCTCGCTCCGCAGTTTGTCATAAAGATGACTATCTTCGAATTTGCTGGCGAGCACTTCCGCGGGTTCCAGCATGGTAATCGCCATCGATTCCTTCACGCGCAAATTGCCGCGCGCATCTTTGCGCAAAGGCACCACTTTTAATTCCCAATCGCCAAAGTCTGGTTCCTGCCGCGAGTTCTGCGGCAGTCCGAGATAATGCTCGATGACCAGACCGGCCCAACCTTTATTCTCGTGCCCGTTCTTCCAAACTGGAATCTTGTATTCGTCGGCCATCGGGCGCAAATCCTTCCCGGCGAGCAGATTAATCCGACCAATGGCTTCGTGGCGATTCAGTGATTGGCTCGTGATAAAGAAAGGCATTGCTGAATAGTCAGGTTGCTTCGATGCGATACAGACCGTTACGAATTGATACTCTGATCTCGCAGTGAAGATCCAATATCGGCAGCTTCATGCGATCAAAATCCACGGATCGATTTTTGTCTCATGTTTCTCCAGCGCACGACTCTTCCCAATCTCTTTCGAGGAGTAAACAGAAATGAGCCCATTAACAACTGCTATCGTGATTTTCTTTGCTGTTTCGGTGATTGTCGCGATTGTAGCCATCGGCTGGCTTTATAGTCGCAGCCGCCGCACAAAGCAACTGCAATCGAGATTTGGTCCCGAGTACCGGCGCGTCGCGCGCGCCGAAGGCGATGCTGCCCAAGGTGAAGCGGTGCTGTTGGAGCGTCAGAAGCGTGTGAAGAAACTCGACATCAAACCGCTGACTGAGGCGCAGCGGAATGAATTCGCCGATGCCTGGGAGCATGCGCAAGCAGAATTTGTTGACGATCCCACCGCCGCCGTGACGCACGCTGACGTCCTGGTGCAGGAAGTGATGAACGTGCGGGGGTATCCAGTTGTGGATTTCGATCAGCGCGTAGCCGATGTGTCGGTTGATCATCCGGCAGTGGCGCAGAACTACCGGCTCGCGCACGACATCGCCGAACGCAACGAAAGTGAAGAGGTCGGGATGGAAAAATTGCGCGAAGCGATGCTGCATTATCGCGCGCTGTTTGCCGATTTGCTGCACGACGGAGGTCTCAGCCCGGTGAGACAGGTGCGGCGGGTTGCGTGACGGAGAAGTTTCTTAAAGCCCTCTCCCACTGGGAGAGGGTTTGGGTGAGGGCTTTACGCGGTTCACTCCTTAATGCAACGATTCTTGGGCAAATAGGATCTCGTGTTAAGCCCTCATCCCCCGGCGCTTCTCCCAAAGAGAGAAGGGAGATGAAGCAGAGTTCGGTGACTGCCCTACTTCTTATTACTGTGCCAGACCTTTTTCTTCGCGCTCTTCTTTCGCCGTTTCGTTCCGCTGCGGCGGGGAAGTTTTTTTGGATCGCCGGTGGCTGCTTTCTCGACCACGCCGCCTTCGTCCGCGGCGATTTCCGCAAGCGTGCGTTTGCTCAATGCTGAAAAAGGTTCTGTCTCCGTGATGTCTTCGCCGGCCTTCGCGTATTCGTCTTTGTGTTTCATCAGAAGCCATTGACGTTCGCGTGTGCGTACCAGCACGAATGAACCCTTCAACTTTTTTCCCAGCAGCACAAACTTAAGCTCGCCTTTCGCCAGCGCGCGCGAAACGTTGGTAGTGTTCTCTGGCGCGTAAACGCCGATGTCCCAAACCATCACGGTGCCGCCGCCGTATTCGCCTTCGGGAATGACGCCTTCAAAGTCAGCGTAGTCGACCGGATGATCTTCGACCTGCATGGCGAGGCGCTTGACTGAAGGATCCATCGGCGGGCCTTTCGGTACGGCCCACGATTTCAAAACACCGTCGGCTTCCAAACGAAAGTCGTAATGCAACTGCGTCGCGCGATGTTTCTGCACGACGAACAGATTGCCGAATTCGGAAGTCTTCTCTTCCGGCCCAGGCTCAGGTGTTTTGTTGAAGCGGCGTTTCTTTTTGTATTCAGCGAGACCCATGGGATTTAGTTTCAGACTTCGGGTTTCAAGTTTCAAGTTGTGTCAGAAGCCCGACTGTCACGGAGGGCAAGTTGCCACAAATCAGCCACAGATTCACACAGATGGACACAGATCAGAAGTTTTAATTGTGGTCTTCGATCTGTGTTCATCTGTGGCCAATTATTTTCGTGAGTTGCCCTCCGTTACGGTCGGGCTTCTGACACGCGTAAGACGATCTCAACGATCAAACCGCCATCGGTCGCGTTCAACGCGCGCACAGTACCGCCGTGCAAGCGAACTACCCGGTCGGTGATCGCGAGTCCGAGACCTGAGCCTTGGGAGTTCATCTCGCTCGTCTCAGGCACTCGTTGAAAAGGCAGAAAAATATTTGTAAGCATGATTTTTGGGACGCCTGGGCCATAATCGCGAATTCTTAAGAGAGCTTGGGCCCTTTCGTTATCTGTTCGCTCCAAACTGATCTCGACCGCAAAGCCTTCAGCCGTATATCGGATTGCGTTGCGCACAACATTCTCGATGGCGCTGCGTAGCATTTCCGGAATTCCCGAAATAATGCAGGCGTCGGCGCGGATCACTTTCACTTCGCGATCGTGTGCCCGCGCTTCAAAGTCGCCGTCGGCGGCGACTTCCTGGACCAGGTTGGTAAAGTCGAACGTCTCGCGTTGGGCCAACTCGCTGCCACTCTCGATGCGCGTCAAGACGAGGAGCTGTCCAATCATCTTGTCCAAACGGTCAGCTTCAGTGTTGATGCGGTTGACGTATTCTGCCGCCTCGTCGGGCGACGCGTTCTTCAACAAGCCGAGCGCGACAATCATGCGCGCCAGCGGCGATCGTAACTCGTGCGAAACATCGCCTAGCAGTTCGCGTTGGGCTGAAACCAAAGCATCGATCTGTTCAGCCATGCGATCGAAGTCGCGGCCCAGCGTGCCGATCTCATCGTGCCGGCGTCGCACCGTTGCGTCGACCCGCGTTTTCAATTTGCCGGAGGCGATTTCTGCAGTGGCGGCGCGCAGACGCGTTATCGGCTTGGTGATATGTCGCGCCAAAATAAAGCAAAGCCCCGCGCCTAATAAGGCAACCACTAGCAGTCGAATATAAGGATGCGTGCCCACGGCTTGCGAGACGGGCATGATCAGCGTCGGCGGTTGTTGAAATGCGAGCACGTATTTTTTGCCGCTGGGACCTGCGACCAGGCGCATTGCAATGCCTTGTTTAGGATTCACCAGAGAAAGATTCTGGTGCGCGGTTTCATTCAATGCTTCTTTATTCGCGGCCATTTTCAGAATGAATGCCGGCACGCCCCGGTCCAGCAGCGGATTGCCGTCCTCATCGAGGAAATAAAATCGGACTGACTTTGCGGCCTGCAATTCGTCGAGGTACTCCTGTACTGCTTGT
>DASQYL010000117.1:0-17653 GCA_035639235.1 Pyrinomonadaceae bacterium
TGAACAATTCACCAATGCCGATGATGTAAATCGGGATGCCTGAGTTCTGCACGATCTTCCGGGCCTGGTCCATATTGATCTTGCTGAACGTATCGAGCCCGGTCGTGATCAACAACACCGCTTTGCGGCGGCCACCGGGAACTGACACCATACCCGCATACTCCGACCATCTCTGTTTTGAGTCTTCCAGCACTACCGAGTCAGCGCGGCCACCGACCAGGGTCAATTTCAGCGCATCATAAAGATTGCTCTCGCTGAACGCCGGCTGGTTGTGCAACAGCAACTGGACGACCTCTTGGATACGCGCGGGATTGTTCGTAAAGTCGGTCAGCGGCGTTGGCCGCATATCGTAAGCAATCACCGAAACGTAATCAGCCGGCGTGATAAATTGCGAAAGGAACATTGCCGTGGGACGAATCACCTCCATCTGGCCATAGTCCATGCCGCCACTGCCGTAATAGCCGATTTGTTCCATCAGCTTGCTGTACTCGACGACCAGCGTCGCGGTGATCGGCGCTTCCGGCGTCGCAAAGTTAGTAATGTCTTTCTTCTGCCCATCGACGAAGATCGCAAAGTTGTCCTTCTTCAAATTGAGCTGCGGCTGCCCGGTCTTTTTGTTGTAAACGACGGCGTCGACGTTGACGAGGTTGGTCGCGACGGTAATCTTCTCGGCGTCCTGCTGCTTGCCCATGATGTCGGGCGGCGTCGGCTCAGGCTTCTGATCGTCAGTCTGCTGGCTTTGGTCTGGCCGTTTGTTCTTCTTCTGATCGGACGACGGTGGTTGACGGCGGGACTGTGACAGCACCAGCGAGCCGGAACCCAAACCGAGACTAACGGCCATAACTACGGCCGGAACGAGAGAGCGACGCAAATTATTATTCATAAAACGATCCTTCTTGGAATCCCGAGGCAGGCCGATTCTGGAAGCGACTATATGGCGCTCGCGCGAGCGTGGTCAAGCTGATGATGCGGCCTGAAGCTTTTCGATGCGGCAGCCGTAGCGCAAGTTGGCAACTTACGCTGGTTTTTGTTTGGAGTATCGCCTTCAGGCGGCTGCGCCCAGAACCGGCCGCCTTAAGGCGGAACTCCGAAACGTCAACCAAGTCACGGTCGCGAATTAAGCGCCTCGGCCTCGATTGTCACATCGAAGGTGCCCGAGTTGTCGGCGAGATTTCCTTCGTTCACGCCCAGAAACAAGACACCGTCGCGCTGGGCCACGAAATCGTGCGAGCGGCCGATGAAAATGAACTCATCATTGTCGTCGCCAATCACCGCTATCAGTCCGCCCGTCGGTTGGTTCCGCATCAACTTGTCACGATCGGGTAGATTCGCGATCCCGTCTGGAGTCGAGAAGCGACCGGCGCCAAGATTCACCCGTCCAGTCGCGCTGATTCGAAGTCGCTGGCCGCGACGTACGACCAATCCGCTGTTGGTCCAGCCGTTGCTCGTATTGTCGGCGCGCACTTTGATGTTGACCGGGAAGAAGGTTGGATTCGGATTCGACGATGGTTGCGTAGTCGTGTTTGCGGGCGGCCGATACGGGGGCTGATTGTTAGCCGAATTATTCGCGGGCTGTTGATTCGCCGGCGGCTGATATGGAGGGTTCGACGGCTGTTGATAACTTGGCGAATTGTCCTGGCTGCTTGCGTTTCCATTTGAATCGAAGTCGATCGATTCAACGTCTTCCATGTAAACGGTGATTTGACTCTTACGGCCGCGCGAGCCGCCGCCCACGAGAATCGTAAACTGCTCGTTCTTGAAACTGATGATCTGGCCGCGGATGACGCTGCCGTCTTTCAGGCGAATCGTATCAGCGAAGATCGGAACCGTGATCGCGAACACCAGCGCGAACGTCACGACCGCGCGAGCGAAGAACTTTTTCATGATGACCTCCAGGCGAAAAGAACTGTCATTCGATTTGTGAGCCGCGGAGAGAAGTGGCGAAAAGAAGAGTTGCGAGCCGGTGCTCTGGGGGAAACGAGGGGCCAGATTGCCAGACCGAGCGAGCGACATTAAGTACGGCGCAAGACTCCCATCTCTCGTCTTTCTGAGTGAGAGTTTACCACAACTGACGTATGCGCGCCTGATTAGTACAAGGTTAGTTCTGATCGTGCAGCGCGGCGACGATCAAAGTTCGTAACGCGGTTTGATAAGCAGCTTGCGCGTCCGCTTGATAAGGCACCACGGCGTAATGAAGGCGCGCGCCGGAAATATTCAGATAGGCGTGATAACTCATGTAGTGCTTGCCCGCCTGCAAAGGCCCGAGCGTCGACTGAAGCGTCGGGTCGAGATAGACAACGATCAGCGCATCGCCGTTCGGGCGGGCGCCGTTTTTCACCACATCGCGAATGATGTTCTGAATTTCGAGATCGCCGATATTGCGATTGCCGTTGATGTCGAGTTTCTCGACCGTCCAGGTTGGCGCGTAGACGTTGGTCACGCCGGCTCTGGCTACATCGTCAAGCTGCGCATGGTCCTGGATAGTCGACAATAATTTGCCCAAACGATCTTCAGTCGCGTGCAAAGCTCCGTCACCCCAACGCGGGCCGAGAAAGATGCTGTATTGCTGGACATCGATCGACTGTGACGCTTCCGCCTTAAGCAGTCCCACCAGCGGACCTGACGCCGGCAGCACCGTGAACGATCGGCCGCCGTCTTCGTTCAGCACCGATTGCTCGCGACTATCCGGACGTTCGTCAGGCCAGGGATACTGAGCCTGCGCCGTCACGCCGCACATCAGCAAGAACAATCCAATGATTGCTATTCGCATAATCAAACCACCCGATCGTCTACGGCATAATCGCGTTGAGTGTAAAGTCATCGACCACGAACGAAGTCGTTAAGCTCGAATCCTCCGTACCGACCAGATAAATCTGAATCGTCTGTCCCCGATACGAAGTCAAATCGAATGAGACCTGTTTGTAACCGCTGGCCGCATTCAGATTCGAATAGGTTGCTAAAGTCGCCAACACGCTTCCAGAAGAGTTGCGCAGCTGCACGGTCAGCGTGTCGTACGCGCGCGTCGTTGTGGTTTCCTTCGTATCGATGTGAAGCCAGAACGCCAGCGACGCGCTCGTTGCCGTCGACGGAATTGTTGCCGTCTGCAGGAGCGTGTCCGTATGCGTAGTGCCGTAGCCGTCCAGCCACGCATTCCATGCTCCACCGTGCGGCGGTTCCGTCGTCGAGTTGTTGGTGATCACGCCCGCGCTCACCGTCCATGGCGACGCGTTCGAGCCATTTTCAAATCCGGGATTGGCTAATAACTGTTGCGTCGAGCCGCCGCTGCCAGCGATCACGGTAACCACTATGACCGTCGAATGCGTAATGCCGCCGCCGGTGCCCGTGACCGTCACATTGTGATTGCCGGTGGCGGTCGCGCCCCCCGCGAGAATTGTCATCGTCGAACTGCCGCTGCCGGGCGCCGCTATCGACGCCGGCGAGAAGTTAGCCGTGGCGCCGGCCGGCAAACCTGACGCAGAGAGAGCAATCGAAGAATTAAAACTGCCGGCGATCGATGTTGCGATCGTCGATGCGCTGGAACCGCTCTGCGCAATGCTCAGTGACGAAGGTGACGCGGAGATTGAAAAGTCCGGCGGCGTTCCCGACGTGGTTACACTCAGTGCAAAATCATCAACCACAAAAGATGTCTTCTTCGTCGAATTCTCGACTCCGATCAAATAAACCTGAACGGTCTGTCCCTTGTAAGTCGACAGGTCGAACGATACCTGGCTGTATCCCGCCGCCGCATTCAAATTTGAATAGGTCGCTAACGTCGACAAAACCGTCCCTGATGAATTTCGAATCTGCACTTTCAAAATGTCGTTCGCCTGTGTTGTCGTCTCCAATGTGTCGATGTGCAGCCAGAACGAAAGCGTGGCGCTCGCGGTATTGGACGGAATGCTTACGGTTTGCAGGATCGTATCTGTGTGCGCCGATCCGTAACCGTCGAGCCAGGCTTTCCATGATCCGGTGTGCGGCGCTTCGAAACCAGAGTTGTCGATTACTCCTGAAGTCACCGTCCATGGCGATGGAGCTGTCGATCCGTTTTCGAATCCCGCGTTGCCCAATAACTGCTGGGCCGTGCTCACCGTCAGATTGATTGTGGTCGTGTGTGTCTGACCGCCACCCGTGCCTGAAACGCTCACGTTATAAGTTCCCGGCGGTGTGGTTTGGGACATCGTGAACGTCAAGCCGGAGGTGCCGCCGCCTGGCGCGGCAATCGACGATGGCGTAAATGTCGCGGTCGCGCCGGAAGGCAATCCCGTCGCGGACATTGCTATCGAAGAATTGAAGGCTCCCCACAGCGTTGAGGTGATGGTCGTATTTGCCGAACCGCCTCGCGCAATCGTCATCGACGGGTCTGCTGATGACAAGCCAAAAGTTGGATTGAAGACAATATCGATGATGGGGTGCAGCTCGATTCCGTTAGGCGCGATGCCTTCCTGCCCTTCCTGATAATCAAAAAATCCGACACCGGTGATCTGCACCGGCACATTTACGGTTTGAAAATCGGTGGTGGCAGTGAACCTCGCATCAAACTGTTGCCGGGCATGCGCAATGCCGGCTGCAAACGGACTGCCCGGTCCGACACAATTCGGATCGGGAATCTCAGCGATCATCGTCCGGCCGGCGCTGTCAGCGAACACCATGTGGTAATCGGAATCGTATGCGTGAATGAACTTAACCAGCGTGGCGTTGATGACCCAAACCGTTGTTTCGGTCGGTTGGATCCTGGTGGTGTCAGGTATGGTCGCCGGCACTGCAATCGACGTCAGATTCGCGATGGTCGTCCCGGTCGTAGAATTCAGATTGATCAAAGAGACATCGCCGTCCGTCCCGGTCTTGACCGGCCAACGCTCAGAGTTGCACTGGGCCGCGACGCGGATCCCCCCGGCCATAAACAGCAGCAAACAAACCGCGGATGTAAGCAGATTTTTTTGGGGCTTGGCTCGCACAGCTTCAGGCTTCGGATGCAAGATACAGCGCTGCCCATGGAAACTCAGACAGCTTATTCAGAGTAAATGTGGAATACGAGGGCAGTTTTAGTTTTGCGGCCAATTGACGCTCTCAAACTTTGACGCATAGAATCGCGCCAGCCGCTACGTCGTGTTCATCATTATCACAGAAGGAGCCGTCACGATTTTCATGAAGAGAATATTCATTATCTTTTTTATCTTACTCGCGCTGGGCACTCTGATCGCAGCTATTGATAAACAGTCCACAGCTCGTGCCAGTGTCGTCGACGCCTCAGGCACTTTTTCAATTCACGGCAAAGCACCGCGGGGATTCACGAATATTGCCGTGATGGAAATTGCCGGAAACGATGAATATGGCTGGAAAGCAAACCCGCCGTTTTACGGTTTCATCAGGCTCAACAACAAAGCGCAGACGGACTATAAATTGTTCAAGCCAACCATCGACGATAAGCACATCAGTTTCAAGACGCGAGCCGTTGCCGGCGTTAGCTATGAATTCGCAGGGACCTTCACCAGCCTCGATTTCGCCGAGAAGGACATGCGAAACCAAACCGTCTTGTCCGGCACGCTCAAGAAATTGTCAGGCGGAAAAGTTTTAGCGGAAGCCAAATTGGATTTCGATTACACACCGGGCGGCTAATCATCAGCGTCACTACGCCGCCTGATCCAGCAAGGGGCGCAGCTTCGCCGCCAGCGTGCGCACGCCGGGCTCTTTGATGATGTTCAGGTGATTGCCGGGAATTTCATGAGTTTCGATGCGGCCTTTCACCAGTTCGCGCCAGCCGTCTTTTAAATCGTAATTAGACGTGAGATCGGTAGCGAGGAACAGAACCGTGTCGCCGGAGTAAACCTGCGGCTGGTAATCTCTCACGGCGGCGGAGTTTATCTGTTCGATGTTCTGCAGCACGTGCGGCAAGGGCTTGCCGAGCTGCCGGTAAATCTTGTAGGCGCGGCTATAAACATTCTGCTTCGCTTTGGCAGGAACATATTGCAGCTTCGTCATGATGTAGCTCACCTTATCGGCAGCATTGAGCGAGCGCAGATTTAGCAAATGGGATTGCCATTTTTTCGTGCGCCGCATCAGGCGTTTACCGAACGATAAATTCAGCAGCTTGAAATAACCCGCGGGAAAAGTATCGAACAAGGCCAGCAGCGCCACCTCTTCGCCACTCGCTTTGAGCTGGCAGGCCATCTCAAAAGCGATCGTGCCGCCAGACGAGCGGCCACCGAGCAGGTACGGACCGTGCGGCTGAATCTCGCGCATCTCTTTGAGGTAATGCGCAGCCATCTCTTTGATTGAGGTATGCGGATCGGATTTCCCATCGAGTCCTTTTGCCTGCAACCCGTAGAATGGCTGATCCGGTCCCAGCAAACGCGCGAGTTCGTGATACTCGAGCACGTTGCCGCCGACTGCGTGAATACAGAAGAACGGCGTGCGCGCGCCGCCGGTTTGAATCGGCACCAGCGACGACCACTCACCTTGCCAACCTTCGTCGCGGAGCACGCACGCCAATTGCCGCACCGTCGGCGCCTGGAACAAAGTCGCGAGCGGCAGGTTCCTGCCAAAAGTTTCCTGGATTTCGAGGAAGAGCTTTACTGCGAGCAACGAGTGGCCACCCAAATCGAAGAAATTTTGATTGATACCGATTTGATCGACCTTGAGAATCTGACGCCACATTTCGAGCAGCATTTCTTCGAGCGGCGTGGCCGGCAAGTCCAACTCCGAATCCACCGAACGATTGAATTGCGGCGCCGGCAACGCACGCCGATCGATCTTTCCGCTCGAGGTCATCGGGAATTCATCGATGACTTCGAACGCCGCCGGGACCATGTACGAAGGTAATTTGGCCTTGACGAGGTTTCGCACTTCCGCAATCCGCTCGCGCGAATTGTCCGACGTGATCACGTAAGCGACGAGTCGCTTATCAATCTCGTTCGTAGCGATGACCACGCAATTCTCGATCGCTTCGTGGCTTCTGATCGCGCGCTCGATCTCTTCCAGCTCGACGCGGAAACCGCGAAGCTTGATCTGATTGTCCGATCGTCCGAGAAATTCCAGATTGCCATCGGCCAGATAACGGACCACGTCGCCGGATTTGTAAAGCCGCGATGATGAATCGTCGCTGAACGGATTCGGGATAAATTTTTCCGAGGTCAACTCTGCGCGGTTCAAGTAGCCGCGCGCGACACCTGGACCGCCGATGTGCAACTCACCGGGCACGCCGATGGGCACCGGCCGCAGCGATGTGTCCAAAACATAGAGCGTCGCGTTCGGAAAAGGACGGCCAATCGGACTGAGGTTCGGAATCGCTGACGGCGCCAGCCGGCTGAGATCGCAGAGGGTCACGACGACCGTCGTCTCAGTGGGTCCATAGGTATTCAACAAACACACGCGCTGGCCGACGATTCGGTTCCAGACAGCGACGCGATCGGATGCAGCCTTCTCGCCACCGATTATCACCAGTCGAATGCTCGGCGGCAGCGTGAGACTTTGTCTGTCCAACGCGTCCGTCAACTCATGCCAGTAAACGGTCGGGAGATCGAGGACGGACAGATTCCACCGTTCGCAACAGGACAGAAACTCCTGCGGCGAACTGATCATTTCGGCCGTCCGCAGAATCAGGCACGCGCCCGACGTCAACGTCAGCAGGATTTCTTCGGCGCTCAGATCGAATGAGAGCGATCCAAATTGCAGGACGCGGTCGGCAGGCTTGATCCCGTATGCCGAGCGCGCGACGGTGACAAAGTTGACGAGCGAGCCATGCTCGAGCATCACCCCTTTCGGATTCCCAGTCGAACCCGAGGTATAAAGCACCAGCGCAAGTTGCGATGCAGATATTTGTACCCTCGGATTGTCGTCGCTCTCCCTTGCGACACCTTGCCAGTCGCGATCGACCAGGATCAGTTCTGCCTCGGCTTCGATATTTTGCACCAGATCGCTATGGGTGAGGACAATGCGCGCCGCCGCATCTTCGATCATGAAAGCAATCCGATCGCGCGGGTAAGCCGGGTCCAGCGGAAGATAAGCCGCGCCGGTTTTCAAGGCGCCCAGAATCGCGATCACCATTTCGAAACTGCGATCGAGATGGATGCCAACCATGCTGTGAGATCCGACACCGCGCTTAATTAAGTAGTGCGCAAGCTGATTGGCGCGCGCGTTCAACTCGCGATAAGTCAGGCGCTCGCCAGCGAACTCTACCGCGAGAGCGTCAGGCGTTAGCTCGGCCTGGGCTTCAAACAATTCATGAATGACGGCTGCTTCCGGATACGGCATTCGCTCGCTGTTCCATTCGACGAGCAGTTGATTGCGCTCTTTCGCCGTCAGCAATTCGACGTCGGTAATCGCCTTCGCGGGATCCGATACGACCGCATTCAGCAGATTCAGAAAGTGTCCGAGCATGCGATTAATAGTCGCTGCCGCAAACAAGTCCTTTGCATATTCGAACGAGATCGAGATCGCATCCGGCGTCTCATCTACTTCCAGCGTCAAATCAAATTTCGCGGCGTCGTTGTCGATCTTGATGGTGGTGAATTTGGTGCCGTTCACCGCCAGTTCCGGCTCAGGCATGTTCTGAAACGAGAACATCACCTGGAACAACGGCGAACGATTTGCTTTGCGTTCTGGATTCAGCTCTTCGACCAATTTTTCGAATGGCACATCCTGATGACAAAAGGCCGCCATCACCGTTGCGCGCACGCGGGCGAGCACTTCACGAAAAGTTGGCGCGCCGCTCAGATCGGTTCGCAGCACGAGGGTGTTGACGAAGGCGCCGATCAAGTCTTCCGTTTCGAACATTGTCCGTCCGGCAACCGGCGTTCCAACCACTACGTCTTCCTGGCTGCTGTAACGGAACAGCAGGGCCTGAAACGCCGCGAGCAACACCATAAACAAGGTTGCATTCTGGTCGCGGCTGAGTTTCCTAATCGATTTGCAAAGCTGTAACGACAGCTTGGTCGAGACGCGGCCACCTTCATAGGTCCGCGACGCGGGCAACGAAAAATCCGCCGGCAACTCTAAAGCGGTGGGCACGTTCGCAAGTTGGCGGCGCCAATAATTCAGTTGCCGCTCGATCGCTTCGTCGGCCAACCAACGTCTTTGCCAGACTGCAAAATCGGCGTATTGAATGGAAAGCTGCGGGAGCGCTGTCGCGTCGAGATTCTTCAGATATAAATGCGTCAACTCGCGCAACAACACGTTGACGGACCAACCATCGCAGACGATGTGGTGCAGAGTGATCAGTAACTGATGCTGTCTCTCGCCGAACTTCAACAGCCTGACGCGCATCAACGGCCCACTGCTCAAATCGAACAAGTGTTTGCTTTCTCCGGCAAGGATCGACGCACGCTGCGACATCGCTTCGGCAACGGAAAGCTTTGATAGGTCGGTTAAGCGAACTGGAATTGACGTGAGGGGCGAAATGACTTGCACGGGCCCGTCATTGATCGTCATTACGTTCGTCCGCAAAACTTCGTGACGGGCGACAATGCAATCAACGACGCTTTGCAATTTCGCAACATCGAGCGGTCCATCGATCTTCAATCCCGTGCTGACGTTGTAGGTCGCGCGATTTGGACTTACTTGATCGAGCAGCCAAAACTGCTGTTGGTTGAATGAAAGTGGCAGACTGTTATTTCGCTCGGCTCTGGAAATTGTGTGAATCGAATCATCGCCGCCGCTGCTAATGCGTTCGGCCAGCAGCTTGATCGTCGGCAATTCGAAGAGGGCGCTGATCGGCACTTCAACCTTGAATTGACTGCGAATGCGCGCCGCAATCTGCGCTGCCAGCAATGAATGACCGCCGAGTTCGAAAAAATTATCGTTGCGGCCCACCGTCTCGATTGATAAGACGTCGCTCCAAATTTGCGACAGGAGGATCTCGATCTCATTCTGCGGCGCCACGAACTCGGCCCGAACCGCCGCGCGCGAATCTTCCGGCTCAGGCAAACGCAACCGATCGACTTTTCCATTCGCTGATAACGGCAGCGCCTGCATCTCTACAAAAACCGACGGCACCTGATAATCCGGAATTCGCGCCGCCAGATAAGCGCGTAGCTCGTTTGCAGCGACGGGCTTTTCCGGAACAAAGTAAGCGATTAATCGCTTATCTTCGCCGGAGTTTGTAGCCAAATCGCGGGCGACGACCACGCACTCTCGGACCGAGGGATGCTTCGCGAGTGCTGCTTCAATTTCGCCAAGCTCGACGCGGAAGCCGCGCAACTTCACCTGCTGATCGCGACGGCCGGCGAACTCGAGCCTGCCCTCGAATGAAACTTTCGCCCAATCACCGGCGCGATACAGCCGCAGGCCTTCCCGCTCGATGAATTTTTCAGCAGTTAGGTCCGGACGATTCAAGTAACTACGACCGACGCCGGCGCCGGCGATATACAACTCGCCGGCTTGCCCGCGCGCGCAGGGCCGTTGGTTTTCATCGAGAACGTAAATGTCAGTGTTCGCGATTGCGTTTCCCACCGGTACGTGCTTGTCGCCGTCGTAGTCTCTCGGAATGCGAAAGAGCGCAACGATGCCCGCCGTTTCCGTCTGCCCAAACATGTGCACGTGCTCGGCTGAATGATTGAACTCGTGCATCCACGCGCGCGGAATTTCACTTAACAGTGGTTCGCTCGCCGAAAGCATCAGCCGCAATCGGTTATCGAGCAGTTCACATCTTTCAGCTTCGGGAAGCGAACGCAGAATCGTCGTGCAGCTGCGCCACATCGAAGGTACGGCATCCATGATCGTAATGCCGCGCGCTTTGATCGTCCGAAACAACGCGATCGGGTCTTTGCGTTCGTCCGAGGTCGCCACGGCGACGGTTGCGCCTTGCGAGAGCGGCAACAACAACTGTCGCCGCGATGAAGAGAATGCGATCGAAGCGGTGTGCAGGTAGAGATCGTCCGTCTTGATCTTTAATTCGTGATTCAGTGCGCGCAAATAATTTGCCAGGCCGCCCTGTGTGATCATGGCGCCCTTGGGTTTGCCCGTCGAGCCAGACGTGTAAATCACATAAGCCAGATCGTCCTTGCGCGGAGCATCGTCGAGGTTCTTTTTTGAGTGGAGACTTATCGCCGGCCAATCCATGTCCAGCGAGATGACACTTTGACTCGGCGCCCATCTTATTTGCAGTGCTGCTTTCGTCAGCACGACCGCAGGCTGCGCATCTTCGAGCATAAACGTCAGCCGTTCCTGCGGATATTCAGGGTCGAGCGGCAAGTAAGCAGCGCCGGCTTTGAGCGTCGCGACGATCGCAATCGCCATTTCGATCGAACGATCCATGCAGATCGCGACAATCGATTCGCGTCCGACGGCGAATGTCCGCAGATAGTGTGCGAGTTGATTTGCGCGCGCGTTCAGTTCGCCAAACGTGAGTTGCGCGTCCTGGCAAACGATCGCAACCGCGTCTCGTCGAACAGCCACTTGCTGTTCAAACAACCGAGAGACAGGCGTGTCGGTGAATTGCGGAAGCCGCTCGCCGTGAAGTTCAGCTAGCGGTCCCGCTGCGGCGATAATGGCGTGCGCTTCGAGATTTGAATTCTCGACGGTTGACTGGGGCATGGTTGTGGCTTGCGGTTCTATCGCGCCGGCCCGCGCAATTTTATTTCAGAGCTATATCTCCAGTGTCCTTGCTGAGTTTCACGATGTGACCGATGTGATGTTTCAGATCAGTCTGCACTGCAACATACAAATCGCCATGATCGTCAATCGTGATTCCCTGCAGTTGTTTGAAACTGCCGCCAAACGCCGCGATAGGCTGCAACCCGTCGGTCTGCGTGTACACGTAAACTTTGCCGAAGTGCTCGTCGGCCATGAACAGCCGCCCGTTGTTCCAGCACAGCGCTTCAGGCGACACTGAATCGGGAAGGTAAATCAGGCGATGGAGCTGGCGGTTCGTATCGAACATGTAGAGCACGTTGTCTTCTTCGTCGGCGATATAAAGATTGCCTTTGTCGTCGTACTCCAAACCTTCCGGCTTGGTGATTCCGTACTCTTTGCCGATGTACTCTGAGACCTGGCCGTCACGCGTGACGCGAAAGATTTCGTGTTGCTCGCCGTCGCCGACGAGAATCGATCCATCCGGCTGCAACGCCACACCTTTCGTGTAAACAAGTCCCTTGTCCGCGCCGGCCACTTGCCGTTTGCTGCCGTCTTTGTCGACTTCCCATAATCCGCCCACGTCGTCATCGCTGAAAAAGGCGTTGCCTTCGGCGTCGACAACCAGTTTCTCTGGTGAAGAGATGCCGAAGCTCTTATCCATGTAGGTCTTGACGCCGCCGTCTTTGCTCCAAACCTCAAACGCCGAAGCGCCTTCATCGGCGATATAGAGCTTGCCTTCGTGCCACTGCAGGCCGTCAGGCGAACCGATGCCGGTTTTGTTGGTCGCAAAGATGCTCGCTTTGTACGAGTGATCGGTCATGATCACCAGCGCTTGTTTCTTCACCCCGCAGGAAGTAAGAAATGGAATTGCGACGAGTGCGATGACTAGAATTAAGTTCTTCATGATCTTGAAACGGAAGTTGCGATCAGCCCATGCCCAGCATGACATGCCGCCGCATGGCTGCCAGCAATTGCAGAAATTCGCGCACGTGAATCATCGTGCTGGAAACTTCGAAGGCGATTAAAAAGACGACGGCGCTTGATAGCGCGGTGTAACGCAAAGTCATGCCGGTAAGCTTGTCCAACCAGCCGCGAAAGTTTTTGCGCACGACGTATTGAACGATTGTGACCTCGACTAGGGCCACGCTGACGCCCGCGGCGACGTCCAGCGGCGTATGCTGCCCGCTGATCATCTTGGCGGCCATAATTACAAAGACGCTCCAGCCCAGCGCGAGCAGACCCCACCGTCTTGATGCCAGGAAAATACCGAGAGCGATTGCCATAAAGAACCCGGCATGGTCGCTGGGAAACGATCCTAAATCGTTCGAGTCCACATCGCCGCTTAACAGGGCGCGATGATCTTTTTGACTCTCCTCATCGAGCATCGTGCGCACCGGCATCCGTTTCATCTCGACGAGTTGATCACCGTCAAGTTTGTATATTTTTTGCGTCTGGATTTCCGGGCGCGGCAGGAAGATCGTTTTCGACATGACCTTGGTAGTCGTGATTACGCAACATGCGGCGATTAGCGTCGTTATCAGAATTCGACGCCGCTCGTTGGTGCTGTCGAGGGTCTTGCCGCCATACCACGCCGCCAGAAAGCAGCCGCCGATGACGCCGGCTTTCGCCAGATCGTTTCCAAGAAAAAATGCGACAACGCTGTCGAACAACCACGAACGCCCCGCGACACTATTTATCAGGAGCAGTAGCTGATCGTTTAGCTGACTGAGCCAGCCCGTCAACGATGCTGCCATCAGAGAAATTAAGACTGTTGAAATCACCGGTCGCCTCCCAGACTGATTGAGCCGTCAGGAAAAATAAATGCGCAAAACCAGCCGCCTGCCAGAAACAAGCGGCGGAAAATGCCGCGTTTTGCCGTGCGTTCGACCGGGCCAAGGGCAACAAGCTGTTGATTTGAAGCGGTTTCGGTACGGAACCGCACGGTTATTCGGCATTTATTTCTAATCGGCAGAGGCACCGCGACCTAAATGAGCGAAACCACGTCCACGCAAACCAACGTCGCCGGCAAAGTTTTGCCGGACGCGGCTTTAGCCCAATCTGCGCGGACGCCAATCGATCAGATTTCGATCGCGAGGACGATCTCAGCGCATGCTTCAGCCAACCCTGACGCCCATGCCGTGATCGCCGGAGAAAAAGTTCTGACGTACGGCGAACTGGAACGGCGGTCTAATCGCTTGGCGAATTACCTGCTTGAGTTGGGAGTGACCCGCGAAACCATCGTCGCGATCTGCCTGGAAAGATCGTTCGAATCGATCATTGGTACGCTGGCCGTTCTGAAAGCGGGCGGCGCGTTTCTGCCGCTGGATCCAAAACTGCCACTCGAGCGTCTGAACTTTTTGGTGGATGATGCGCGACCACGGGTATTGATTAAAAAAGGCGAAATACCTGGCCCCATCGAATCGAGTTCCTTTGCGATCATCGATCTAATCGGTGAACAGGAGATCGATAAATACTCGGCTGAACCACCAATGGTCAAAAGCACGAACGATCAACTCGCCTATGTTATTTACACGTCAGGATCGACTGGTCAACCCAAAGGCGTCGAAATCACTCTTGCGAATCTCTCAAATCTGATTACGTGGCACAGAACGGAATTCAAAGTCACGTCAGCAGATCGCGCGAGTCATCTCGCCGCGGTTGGTTTTGATGCCGCGGTGTGGGAAGTCTGGCCGTGCCTGACGGCCGGCGCGTGTTTGTATCTTCCCAGCGATTGCGTACGGCTCTCGCCTGAAGCGCTGCGCGATTGGATGGTTGATAACGAAATCACGATCAGCTTCGTGCCCACGGTCCTGGCTGAGACGCTCATCGAATTCGATTGGCCCGCCGGCGCCGCACTGCGGTTCTTATTGACTGGCGCCGACACGCTTCATCGTCGCCCACAGCGATTGCTTCCGTTTGAGTTAGTCAACAACTACGGACCAACCGAGACGACGGTCGTGGCCACATCGGGGTGTGTTAGCGGTGGTGAGAACAACAATCTGCCGACAATTGGCCGCGCGATCCGCAACACGCAAATTTATTTATTAGATGAAAAGCTCAGCGCTGTCGCGCCGGGCGAAACAGGTGAAATCTTCATCGGTGGCGCCGGTGTCGGCCGCGGCTATTTCAATCGACCCGACCTGACGGCCGAAAGATTTATGCGCGACCCGTTCAGCACACAACCCGATGCGCGTCTTTATCGCACCGGCGACCTCGCTCGCGAATTGCCGAGCGGCGAGATTGCTTACATCGGCCGCGCTGACGAACAGATCAAGATTCTCGGATATCGTATCGAGCCCGCAGAGATCGAAGCAACGATCGATCGTCACCCGGCTATTGCTTCGAATGTAGTCGCCGCGCGCAGTTACGATTGTTCGGGAAGCCGCCTTGTTGCTTATTTAAAAATGCGAAACGGCTCAAGGCCAACGGCCGTCGAGCTGCGCGAATTCCTGAAAGCTTCTCTGCCTGACTACATGATTCCGGCTCAGTTTGTGCAGATCGATCAGTTACCGCTGAATGCAAACGGCAAAGTTGATCGACGGTCTTTGCCGGAACTCACCGGCGAAAATCGGCTGCCGGAAGAAACGTTCGCCGGTCCGCGCACGCCGACTGAAACCCGCGTCGCCGGAATTATTTCTGAGCTGTTCAAAGTCGAGACCGTCGGCGTCAACGACAACTTCTTTCTCCTGGGAGGCCATTCGCTGCTCGGTGCGCAGTTGGTCATTAAAATCCGCGCCGCCTTTGGAGTCGATCTGCCGTTGCGAGCTATCTTCGATGCGCCCACGATCGCTGCTTTGTCACAAACAATTGAGCAATCCGTTATTGCGCGAATTGAAGCTATGAGCGAAGCCGAGGCGCAAACATTAGTTGCCTGATGTTTGCGTACCGACTTCGCCCTGTCCGTACATCATCGAGTGCCTGAATGTCTACAAACTTAACCACAACCTCTGCGCCCGCTCTCAGTCTTTTTCATCTGCTCGATCCTGAGGTCCTGGGCAATCCATATCCCCTCTTTCGCAGGCTGCGTGAAGAAGCACCGGTTCATTGGGACCCGTATCTCCACACTTGGGTGGTCACGCGTTACGCCGACGTGGTGACGGTCCTTCATCATTTTTCCGCTGACCGGACACCGACGCCGGAACAGCTTGCGGCGATCGGCATGAGCGAGCTGGGACCAATCGCCCAATTGATGACGAAGCAGATGCTGTTCATGGACGCGCCGGCGCACACGCGCTTGCGTTCGTTGGCGTCGATGGCCTTCACGCCGGCGCGGGTCGAAGCGCTGCGCAATCATATTCGCGAGATCCTCGATCGATTGCTGATGCCGCTGCTGCGCCGCGGCGAGATGGACGTCATAAACGACCTGGCGGCTCCATTACCCGCGATCGTGACTGCCGAGATGATGGGTGTGCCGACTTCCGATTGCGATCAATTGAAAGCGTGGTCGGCAGACTTCGCGGAGGTACTGGGAAACTTCCAGCACAATCCCGATCGCGCCGCGCGGACCCTTAAGTGTGTCGAAGAGATGACTTCATATTTTCGCGACGCGGTCGAGGAACAACGAATTCATCCGTGTGAAGGACTGATCAATTCTTTTCTCACTGCTGAGATCGACGGCGATCGCCTGACGGACGAAGAGATTGTCGCAAACTGCATCGTGACAATGGTTGGTGGCCAGGAAACCACGACAAATCTGATCGGCAACGGCGTTCTGACTTTGCTGCGAAATCCGGATCAGATGCAGCGGCTGCGCGACGATTTATCGCTCGTTCCTTCCGCGGTAGAAGAGATGCTGCGGTATGAAAGCCCGAGTCAGCACACCGCCCGTATCTGCCCGGAAGACACGAACCTAGATGGGCAGGTGATTCGCAAAGGCCAGGCGGTCATTGCGGTGATGGCCGCAGGCAATCGCGATCCTAAGCGATTTCCGGATCCTGATCGGTTTGATATTACCCGTAGCGACAATCGCCACCTCGCATTTGGTTGGGCCAGTCATTTCTGCTTTGGCGCAGCCTTGGCGCGGATTGAAGCTCAGCTTACGTTCGAGGCTCTCGCGCAACGCACGGCGAATCTTGCTCTAAGACCGAATGCGCAAATTGTTTGGCGCGACAACCTGGGGCTGCGAGGTCTTACTGCTCTGCCTATCACATTCGAAGAAACAATCGCGGCGACACCAGTAATTCCGCAAATCCACACTCGCGAAACCGGCTGTCCGTTTCATCGATCTGCCTGAAGAAAGATGAGTTCCCGTTTCGAACAAATTCTACCCGCGGCTGCCAAGCCGCCGCAGTTAATCACGGCTTCAGATGCGAAGCGCGAGTTGCTGGAAAGACTACTGCGCGGTGAGGCGAACGAGCACGCCGACGTGTCGCAGACTATTCTGCCCCGAGCGCTTGACACGAAGGCGCAGCTCTCGTTTGCCCAGGAACGGCTTTGGTTTCTCGATCAGTTGATGCCGGATTCGCCTTTCTTCAACGTGCCGCTGGCCGTGCGGCTCCGTCGGCCTGTGAAGCTGGACGCGTTGCAACGGAGCGTGAACGAAATCATTCGTCGCCACGAAGTTTTGCGCACCGCATTCGTCACAGTTGATGCTGAACCGTCGCTGATTATTTCTCCCTGCCTTGAATCGAAGATCAAAATCATCGAGTTGGGTTCGTTGGATGCGACCACTGCTGAAGCAGAGAGTCGCAAGCTAATTCACGAAGAAGTTCAGCGCCCGTTTGACGTTTCGCGCGCGCCGCTGATCAGAACAACTCTCATTCGTCTCAGCGCCACGGATTCCATTCTGCTGCTGACGATGCATCACATTGTGAGCGATGGTTGGTCGCTCCTGCTTTTCTTCAAAGAGTTGGCCGCGCTTTACGAAGGCTTCCTGGCTAATCGCGCGCCGCAAGTTCCCGCCCTGACGATCCAATACGCCGACTATGCCCTTTGGCAAAAAGATTGGCTGCGCGACGAAGTTGTCAAGCCACAGCTCGCCTATTGGAAAGATCAACTGGGCGGCGACTTACCGATTCTCGATCTGCCGACGGACAGCGCCCGGCCTGTCGTGCAAACCTACAACGGCGCACGCGAAGTGTTAACG
>DASQYL010000118.1:0-9896 GCA_035639235.1 Pyrinomonadaceae bacterium
TCTGAAGACTTCCTTTAGTCCTCGATCTTGTTCGTCAAAGATCGCGATGTTGCCGCTCTCGGCCGAGACATAAAGGCGGTGAAAACTGCTATCAAAGGCCAGCACATCAGGATCAGCGCCGACGGGTAGCGTCGCAGTAGCTTTCTTGCTCTGCAGATCGAAGACCACTAGTCTTGAGTTCTCTTCGCACGCCGCAAACGCCAGACGATTTTCTGAATCAATCAAGAGCCCGTGACTGCCTTTGCAGCCACTGAGCGGATAACGCGCGACCACCTGATCGGTGGCCGGATCGATCTCAGCCAATTCCTCGCGACCGTCGACAGTGACAAAGATGCGATCGCTCGTTGCATCGTATTGACTGTTACCCGCTCCGCCGCCCATCAGAATTGTGGTTAACCTTTGATTGGTCCTGGCATCAATTACGGTGTCGGATTTTCCATGCAGATCGGAGACATAAATCTTGTTCTCTTTGCTCGCATAGGCAATGCCGTCAGGGTAATCTCCTGCCGGCGCACGTGCGACGATCGCCAAACTCTGATCGTCAATCACGGCTAACTCGTTGGTGCCGGTCGCGGACGCATAAACGCGATGCAATTCGCGAACGGCCAGCACCCCATGAACGTGCTTCAAGTCTTTCACATCACCTACGATGGTCTGCTTATTAACATCGAACACGGTCATCGAGTCAGAGCCGAGATGCGCGATGTAGAGTCGGCCACCCGCGCTGTCCAAACTCTGGTAATCAAGACGAGTCGCCCCGCCAGTAAGTGGAATATCAGCGACTGTTTTCAATGGCAGTGAGCCTGCGGCAGTAGTTTCAACGGACGACGCGCCGCTCGGAGTCGAAGTCGGATGCGCATCAACCGGCAGATGGTTCGGGCTGGAACAGGCGATGAGTAGAGCTGCTACCGCGAGAGCGATGACTTGACTAACGGTTGCGAGTTTCGCGATTACAAACTGCATCTCTCACTTCCTTTTTTCTCTAAAACGTAAATCGTGTCTGCAACTCAAATCGCCGGTTGTTTGCCGATTCAGAGAAACCAAAGCCTCCCGCATCCGATGATTGGTTCGCCTGCCCGAACAACGGCGACGTGATATTGCCAAGGATCGGTCCCGGATTAGAATGGTTGATGATGTGCGGATCGACATCGAGATACTCAGCCTGGAGTGCCGTGAGTTGCTTCACCCAGCAGGCAGAAGCGCGTTTCGCCTTATTCGTGCTACTGACATGTTTGCTCTCCCCCCTCTTGTATTCAAAAGACTTATCTTCCGCCTTCCCAAATCGAACCGTACGCGAGCGTTCTTCGAATCCCTGAGCCATTTCCAGCCTGCGCCGGCAAATTCATGATCGTTTGTGACGGTCTTTCGGCTCGATAGATCTGCGATAACACAAATCGCATGTCCTCATGAGTGACGATCCGCAAACCTGATAAGTCAAAAGGTAGAGTTACTCCCGAACAAAACCGTTCGAATTCTTTCCTGGCTTCACCGGCTGGTTGTCCGAGTGTCGAAAGATAAAGCAGGTCGGTGCGGGCTAGAGCTCTGCGCGCGGATGGTTTAATCTTGCCGCCTTCGGACCGCGCACACATGATCGCCAAATCGGCTTTGATGAATTCGAGGAAGCTGTTGCCTTCGACCACTACGCCTGCGGCCTCAACGCGAGCCAAGGCTTCGTTAATACCGCGTTCGACTTGATCGTCTTTCACGATTACCCAATGGACGTTTGCCGCGCCCACATCCCAGAAACGGCCGGTGTCTTTACCAACCTGGTAATTCGCTTCACGTCCTGAACGAATGACCGGCTCTTCACGCAGCAGATCGCTAACGCAACAACCTGCCGGATCGCGACCGCACGATCGATAATGGCCGCGGGTCAACTTGATGGCTTCCCAACCGGGCAGATGGCGCAGTAGCTCGCACACCAGCGTCGTCTTACCAACGTTGGATGAGAAGCCACTCACCGCGACAATTCTTGGTCGTTGTTGCATCAGCTTAGCCCCGGGGTGCAAGATCAGAAGCTGAATATTGCCGCAAACTCCGAACGTATGTTGTGCGTCGTGTAAGTTTGCTCCCAAACGCAAACCGCGAGCGCGCAAGTGAAACTCCGGAGAATTTTGGACCGGTGTCTGAAGCGAGCAATGGCAACGGGAAATCCGTTCCCGCCGGTGATGAGGAATCGTGAACGATGCTCGTCTTGAAAATGCCGTAAAGCTTCAGACGCGCGCCGGTGCCGAGTTTGATATCGGGAATCAGTCCTTCACGTTTAGGCACATCGATGCCCAGCAGACGTATCGGCGCCACGGCGGCAATTATCTTGGAAGGCGTTGGCTGCGGCTCGGCGCTGGCTGGGAGAGCGGACGTCTTGTAGTCGGCGGTGATAGTCTTTATCTCTGGAGACGACGACGCCGTTCGCACTGCTTCGAACTCAGTGGATGAGATTACGCCCTTGTCGCGCAGTAAGGCCGCCAAGCGATCTCTCTGCTCTGCGAGTGAACCATTGGCCATAATGGCTCGCGCTTCAGAATCGGTAAGGACACCTTTGGCTTGCAGCACACGAACAAGCGGATCACTGGCGTTATCAGCCTGCGCTGACACGGTTTGAGCCAAGCCAAGGCCGAGAACCAAAATCAAACTAGGAAGCAGACACGGACGCATATTCAGATCCTTTCTCAATCGAAAAGATTTGAGGCACCAACGATCTATCTTTCAGGGGATTTAACTCAGGGGCGACAAATTTTCACGCCTATCTTGTTCGCGCTCCCAATCTTGCCTTGCTCGCTCTCGTTCAACCTGGCGCCGTTTCTCACGTTCGTACGCGTCGCGCGGATCGCGTCCGGTGACGGCGCGGTACCAAGCCGGATGGTGTGTCCAAGCCCACCTCTCAGTGACGGTGCCGTCAATCATTGAATGAAGTGTCCCCGGCTGATGTGAGGTGCCTTCATAAATGTGAATGATGAATCCCGCCAACATCAGGAGGGCCGACAGATCGTGGATGATATAGCTGACGGCCACGACCCAGCGCGGAACCGCATTGTCGAACCACATCAGCAGACCGGTGATCAGAAACAAGACGCCGCTTAAGACGATCAGCCAGAAATAGATCTTCTGCCCGCCGTTGAAAAAACCGACCTCATCCGGTTCTACCCGGTGCTGGTGCGTCGTGTATTCCTTGATGCGTTTGACCCAGCGGCGATCTGCGGCCGTCCAGGCCATCGGCGCCAGCCAGTTCAGAAATTGGAAAAAGAAAAACAGATCGAAGAGAAGTCCGAACCAGGGATGCAGCAGGCGCGTTCTCGGCCCCCCGCCAAACAATGGTGTCAGCCACCGATAGAGCCATGGAGAATAGATCGCGAAACCGGAAATGAGGGCTAAAACGAAAAAGATAGCGACCAGCCAGTGCAACACGCGTGTATAAACCGGATGACGCAACAACTCACCACGATGCACAGTTGTCTCACCCACACGATCGGCTTCGCGCCGTGCTCGTTCATCGAACCGATCGACGGAAGCGCTCATGGCTGCTCCTTTCGTTTTGACTCAACCGGATCGGGATGTTCGGTGACGATCGGCGGCTCCTCCGGTTGCGGCAAACGCGGTCCGACCGAAACCCGATGAAAGAAGATGGCGACGATTCCTAACAGACCCATCCACAAGCCAACTGGTTTCGCCAGCCACTTCCAGACGGTATAGCTCGGTGGAATGACCGGATTCGCAGGCAAACCGTACCGCTGCGGATTCTTGGCATCGTGCAGCACATAGATAACATGCGTGCCGCCGATAGAAGGTGGATCGTAAACACCCGCATCCTGAAATCCGGAAATTTCCTGAAGTTGTTTCGCACGCAAACCGGCGATCTGCACCATCTCCGACTTTGTACCAAATTTCAGACAACCGGTGGGACAGGCCTTGATGCAGGCGGGCTCGAGTCCCTGCCCGACTCGATCCGAACAGAGCGTGCACTTGTAGACTTTGTTCGTCTTGGGATGGAACTTCGGAATGTCGTAAGGACAGCCGGAGATGCAGTAGCCACAACCGATGCAGTTGTCCTGTTGAAAATCAACGATGCCATTCGTGTATTTGATGATCGCGCCATCCGCCGGACACGCGCGCAAACAGCCCGGATCGGCACAGTGCATGCACTGGTCTTTGCGCAGCAGCCACATCAAGTTACCGTCATCGCGCTGGTCTTCGACAAACTTGATCAGGTTGTAGTAGTTCCACTCAGTGGTTGGCATCGTCTGGTAAGTATCGTTGAAGGTAGTTTCGCGAAATGGATGCTCGTTCCATTCAACGCAGGCTACCTCGCATGCTTTGCAGCCGATGCAAGTCGTCACATCGATGTATTTGCAAACTTCTTCTTCCCGGCGCGCTTCCGCTCCGGGCACAGGTCCCGGATGCGCTGAGATTTCCTGAATCTGAAACGTGCGTGGATTAGACATTTCAGTGCTCAGTGTCGTTCACAATGGCGAGGATGTTGCCGTCCGGATCTTTGAACCAGGCGGCTCTCATCTTTCCCGAAACATGGATATCACCTTCGACCTTGGTGTCGGGAAAGTTGTAGTGTTCGAAACTCACGCCCTTACGTTTAAGTGTCTTAACTGTTCCATCCACATCATCGACCACCCAGGTTGCGGCGGTCGCTTTATTTGTTCCGGCATATTCGGATTGGTAAACGAACAACATTGAGCCGCCGCTGTCATAGGCTACGACCCCTTCATGCTCGTCGCCTTTCGGCTTGAAACCGAGTTTGCCCTCATAGAATTTCTTAGCGTCGTCGATTTTCTTAACCCCAATTGTCGCCACTGCTTTGCTGTCTGTGAGCATCGTCCTTTTCCTCTCTGTTCTCATGCCTTTTCGATCTTGACCAGAAATGCTTTGAACTCCGGCGTGTAGGCATTGGGATCAATGGCAGCTGGGGACAATCCATTCGCTGGAGTTAAGCCCGTTCGTCCTTCGTCTTCCGAGATGCCGCGATAGCCCCAATGAATCGGAATCCCGATTTGATAAGTCTCCTTGCCGTCAACCATCATCGGCTTGATGCGTTTGGTGACCATCGCCTTTCCGATATACGTTCCGCGGGCGCTGCTGATCTTGAGTTTCTCTCCGCCCGTGATTCCCATTTTGTCGGCCAGCTTCGCCGGTATTTCGACAAAAGGTTCCGGCACTAACTGCACGTTCATGGGATTGTTCTTCGTCCAGTAGTGATAGTGCTCAGTCAAACGATAAGTGGTGCAGACCACGTTGAATCCCTGATCGACCGTCCCAAGCTTGTCCATGTCGGACTTAAATTTCTTGGCGACTGGATTGTTTGACTGCTGCGGATGCAGCGGATTGGCAATCGGACTTTCGACCGGTTCGTAATGTTCCGGGAATGGGCCATCAGCAAATGCCGCCAACGGTCCGAAGATGCGGCCGACACCTTCAGGATTCATGATGAACGGCCCCATATGCTCGGAAGGTTTAGAGTCGGGTTTGAAATCCGGAACGTCGTTGCCGACCCATTTCTGTTGCGCGTCGTTCCACCAGACTTGTCGGCGATCGGTGTCCCAGGGCTTTCCATTCAAATCGCACGAGGCGCGGTTGTACATCACGCGCCGGTTGGCCGGCCACGAGTAACCCCAGTTCGGAAAGATGCCCAGCCCCGACGGATCTTCCGTGCCGCGTCGTTGCATCTGCGCGCCCGCTTCGGTCCATGAACCTGAATAGAGCCAGTTGCCGCAGGCGGTGGTGCCGTCGTCTTTCAACCACGCGAAGCCGGGAAGCTGCTGGCCGGCTTTGATCGTTACTCCCGGCTGTGTGTCGAGGGTGATGTCGGCGAGCGCTTTGCCGTTGATCTCTTTGGCAACTTCGGCGAGTGAAGGATTCTCTGGAGTCGTGTACGTCCAGACGAGATTGACGATCGGATCCGGATACTTGCCGCCTTCCGCTTGATAGAGTGCTTTTACTCTCAGGAAGATGCGCGCGAGAATTTCCTGATCGACTTTCGCGTCACCCGGAGGCGGCACAGCCACGTATTTCCATTGCAACCAACGGGCAGAGTTCACGAAGGTGCCATCCTTTTCCGCGAACCCAGCGCCTGGCAGACGATACACAGCCGTATTGATCTGCTTGATTTCTTCCGGCTTGTGGCCCGCCTTCGCGCTCCAAAACTCGGCAGTCTCTTCGGGATAGAGATCACAGACAACTAAGAAATCCGCTTTCTTTAGCGCTTCAATATTTTTGCGAGAGTTCGGACCTATCGCCACTCCATTCATGCCGAATGCAAACAGACCTTTGACTTTGCCGGCGTACATTTCATCCCACATGTTGGTCCAATCGAACTTGCGATCGATCTTCGGCAGGTAGTGAAAGGCGTAGTCGTTCTCTTTCTTGGCTGAATCGCCGTAGAGCGATTTCAAAAATGACACCATGAACTTCGGCGTGTTGGACCAGTAGTTGTACGAGTCCCACTCGGACGGTTTTGAAGATGTCGGTGTGGTGCGTTTCAGCCAGGTCGCAAGGTCCACGTCGGTGGGCTGTCCCGGTTTCAAGTAACCTGGGAAGATATCGAAGACGCCGCCCATATCGGTAGCGCCCTGAATGTTCGAATGGCCACGCAGAGCATTGACACCACCGCCCGCGCGCCCGACATTGCCTAGAATCAATTGCAGGATGGCCGCCGTGCGAATGGTTTGAGTCCCCGAAGTGTGCTGCGTCCACCCAACGGCATAAATGATCGTTCCGGCTTTCTTCATGTTCCCATCTTTGCGAATTGACGTGAACAGATCGGCGGCTTTCAGAAATTGATCTTTGGGAATGCCGGTAATCCTCTCGACCATCTCGGGCGTGTAGCGCGAGTAGTGTTTCTTTAAGAGCTGAAACACCGAGCGGGGATGTTGCAGCGATAAATCGTATGCCACATTCGGCGGCAGCATCGGCGGCGGTTTCTGTCCACCTTGTCCCTTGGCGCCTGTGCCACCGGCCGCTTGATGGCCGCCGCTCTCTCCGCTCTTCTCAGAGTCTTTGCCACCGCCACCGCCAGATGATTTATTGCCATTCGAAGAAGCAGCCGGAGTGCTCGCTGCAGATGATTGAACACTTCCGCCCTCTTGATAATTCCAGGTGTCTTTCTCGTAAGTACTTTTTGCAGAATCGAAACCGGAAAACAGACCGTCTTCAGGCAGCTTGAATCCATCCTTCACGATGAAAGCTGCATTCGTGTAGTTGATTAAGTAATCTTTGGCAATGCGGTTGTTCTCAATTGCGTAGTTGATCACTCCGCCAAGAAAAGCGATGTCGGCACCGGCGCGAATCTGGCAGAAGAGATCGGCCTGCGTTGCCGTACGGGTGAACCGCGGATCGACGACGATCATCTTGGCGTTACGATGGAGCTTTGCTTCCACAGGCCACTTGAAGCCACACGGGTGGTTCTCAGCCGGATTGCCACCCATAATCAACATCATGTCGGTGTTCTTGATGTCGATCCAGCCGTTGGTCATGGCGCCGCGTCCGAAGGTGGGCCCCAAACTGGAGACCGTCGGACCGTGTCAAACCCGGGCCTGCGTTTCGAAATAGCAGACCCCCATGCTGCGCATGACCTTGACCGCCAGGAAATTTAATTCATTAGTATCAGTGCAGCCGCCAATCCAACCCACCGACTCCAGACGATTGACCGTGTAGCCATCCTTGTCCTTGTCGATGAAGGTCGCATCGCGCGTTTTCTTGATCCAGCGAGCGATCTGGTCAACCGCCTGATCCCACGAGATGTCGTCCCAATGATCAGAACCGGGACGCCGCACCTGCGGTTTCAGCAAGCGACGATCGTTAACGATGTCCTGTTGTAGCGAAGCGCCCTTCGGACACAATGTGCCGCGATTGATCGGATGATCGGGATCACCTTCGACATGGACGACTTGCGGCACAGCGTTCTTGGCCTTATCGCCCAGCGTGTGAATGATCACCCCACAGCTAACCGAACAATACGGACAAGTGCTGCGCGTCTCCGTAGTACGTGCGATCTTCAGACCCTGCGTCTGGGCATAAACAGACGCGAGGCTAAAGCCGAATACACTGACACCTGTTCCTCCGATCAAGGTGGTCTTGATGAAGGTTCGTCTTGAGACTTCCATTACTAAAGCCTCCGATTAGTGAACAGAAATTGAGGGGCCAGATGACTCAGCACGACTGCAACGATTCACCGCTCGGCAGCTTTGGGGTGAGCGCGCACTCCAAGCGTGGGCGTAGCAGCCGCCGCCCGACCAATCGCTCTCGTACCGTTAGGCTTGGGGTAACCCAACTTACCATATAGAAGAGTTGTGTCGCGTAGACTTGTCCCCGACTTTTCTTTTTTCTCACACCGCTTGAATCTACGTATTGAGCTTACGCAAGCGTACTTTCAGATCCCAGAATCCGGAAAGGATTATCCGAGTTGCTCGGCGAGGCCGATGAGAAGTCCTTCGGGGCCGCGGATGTAGCAGAGCCGATACGCGTTTTCGTACTGGACCACTTCACCGACGAGCTGAGCGCTGACCTTGCGGAGCGTGGCCAGTGTCTCGTCGAGGTCATCGACGGCGAACATAACGCGTAAATAACCGAGAGCATTGACGGGAGCCATGCGATGATCTTCGATCGTAGGCGGCGTGAGGAATCGCGATAGCTCCAGCCGACTGTGACCGTCGGGCGTGCACATCATGGCAATCTCGACGCGCTGGTCGCGCAGTCCAGTGACATGCCCTGCCCACTCTCCTTCGATCGTGGCTCGCCCTTCGAGCGTGAGCCCAAGCTCGGTGAAAAAAGAAATCGCCGTATCGAGTGATTCTACGACGATGCCGACGTTGTCCATTCGCTTAAGAGTCATATCACTTGCTCTCCGCTTCAGACGCCCACCAGATTCAGTTCGATCTTGGTGTAGCCATGTTCACGCGCCCAGAGATCGAGTGGAGCTGAATAGATTTCATCGACTAAAGGCGCGGCATGGCCGAGGCGAGTAAGGTCCACTCCTTTTATATAGTGCAGGCAGGAATCACATGCTTCGATGCGTACGTGATCGAACTCAGGTGAATGAAAGTAACCGAGTTTGGCCGGTCGCTCCTCGCCGCAGTTAGCGCAAACCACGCGACGAAACTCCCATGTCGACAGGCAAGCAGCGCAGATCAGATCGCGATTGCCACTTTCGGCACTACTCTCCTTATTCTGAAGGAAACTGACCTGAGGTTTCCCGCCGCAGTAGGGACAGCTGCGCTCGCCACCCGCCAGTTCACGTCCCGTCGGCGTCGCCCCGCTCTCAACTAGCCAGTGAATGTAAGGTTGCAAAACTGCTTTGGCGAAGAACTGAATATCCGAGGGACTGCGCCAGTAATCGACGAGGGTTTGGGCAAAAACTTCCTTGTCCGCGTTGAGGAGCACGTGAGCTTCCGCAGCGAGCGTTTCGGAGCCATGGAGCGCAACCGTCTCCATTAAATTCGGCAAGGCCGCGACGATCGCAGGCAGATCCTTGATTAAATCTCCTGACGGTAAGCCGTCTTTGCGACTGCGGAAGCACTCGTACATCTGTTTCTGGGCTCTCAGCAGTTGAGCATAGAACTTCAACAGCCCCTTTGAGCCGTTATCCTCAGCCGCCAAATGATCGGCTCTGCGAATGTTCTTATCCCACAAATCCATCAGCCGAATGTCCTCGGGTCGAATTCTAACTACCACGCGGAGGAATGCCTAACTCCACCATGCCTTTCACCGCTCCAACAACTTTGTGATTAGACTCGGATTGAGCGTTTCGGCCGAAGACGTGGGCACTGCTATTGCTAAACGAATGCTCAGGGATTAGGAAACGTAAATTTTCGTTGGCTCTGTCATGACCCAGAAGCGAACGTGTGTACGAACGAACGTATTTGAAGGTGACAGATTAATTCTGTGGGTTAAGA
>DASQYL010000119.1:0-4926 GCA_035639235.1 Pyrinomonadaceae bacterium
CACCACCGCTAACCATCTATCATTCGGCAGATCGCGGCGGGCTTCGTGGCGCAAGGAGTCTATCATCCAACATAGAAAGGCACCCTCACATGAGCTTGGAAGCCCAACTAACCGCACTCAAAACGAGAGATCGAAATCTTCCTCTGACCGAGCGAACCACTGTAGCCTGCCGTTTGGCAAGACAGCTTGAAAAGGTTGGAAAGTATGAATTGGCGTATGAAGCGCTGGCCGAGTTCTGGCCCGATCGCGATGCATCTCCAAGGCTTGAGGGCCTTGATGAAGCTCACCAGGCGGAAGTCTTAATGCGGATTGGAGCCATAGCCGGCTGGCTCGGAAGCACGAATCAAATGCCGGGTGGACAGGAGATCGCAAAGGACATCATTACCAAGAGTATCGAGATATTTGAAAGACTTGAGCGAAAGGACAAGGCAGCAGAAGCAAGAGGTGACCTTGGTCTGTGTTATTGGCGAGAAGGTTCTTATGACGAAGCTCGAATTCAGCTAGACGCGGCGTTGAAATCGGCCCCGTTTGAGAGTTCTGATCTAACTGCAATTCTTCTTATTCGAGCGGGTGTCGTTGAAGTATGGGCCCAGCGGCTAAACGAGGGCCTGCGGTTCTATGACCAAGCGGTGCCGTATGTCGAAAAGAGCGACGACCATGCTCTCAAAGGAAGCTTCCACTTTGAATATGGCCTTGTCCTTAGGCGATTATCAGCACCTGAGAATCGGGAAGAATTACTCGATCGGGCCTTGATCGAATACACGGCTTCTGGCTTCCATTACGAACAAGCAGGAAACAATATTGCACTAGCTCGTGTGGAGCTTAATCTCGGATATCTCTTTTTCACGATCGGAAAACACGAAGAAGCACACCAGCACCTTGATATCGCTCGGCACCTATTTCTGAAACTCGGCGATAAAGGAACAGCCGCCCAAGTCGACGACACTCGGGCACGAACGTTGTTGGCACAAGGTCATGCTGTGGACGCCGAACGAATCGCGAGGCATGCCGCGAGAGTGTTGGAGCGAGGTGGTCAGCAAGCTCTCCTTGCAGAGGTACTCACGACACAGGGTGTTGCGCTCGCGCGCTCAGGTCATCAGGTTAGCGCGAAGGCTTTGTTGGAACGCGCCATCGAAATAGCAGAAACGGCCGGTGATTTGGAAGGTGCTGGTCGCGCGAAATTAACTATCATTGAAGAATTCGGTGACAAGATTTCCGCGAAAGAACTGATCGCCATTTACCGATCGGCAATCGATCTATTGAAGTCCTCGCAGCACCCTGAAACCGGCCAGCGATTAATTAAGTGTGCGGATGCTCTTTTTCGTACTCTGGAACATTTGGAGGCCAAGGATCAAAAGTCGGAAGAACACACGTGGCAAGGCTTCTCTTTCAAAGAACACGTAAAAGAAAGCGAAAGAACGGTGATCGAGCGCGCATTGCGCGATGCGGGAGGCTCTGTGACGAAAGCGGCGCACTTGCTCGGCTTCAATCATCATCAGAGTCTGATCTCATTGCTCAACACGCGACACAAGGATCTGCTTAAGCAAAGAACGACGGTTCGCAAACGAAGGCGACATCTTTTTTATCGTTCTAAGAAAGGCAAAAAGCAGGTTGTTGAAAAATCGGCTAAGTCCAGGACGTCACAAATCGCAATTCTACACGTCGAAGATAATCGAGCCGTCGCCCGAACTGTGCAGGACACATTAGTCGCAGAGGGAATGCATGCCGACTTCTGCCTTAGTGGCGCGAAAGCTATGGAAATATTAAAGAGCGACGCTGCGTATGATCTAATACTCGTCGATAATGATTTGCCTGGCCTCAGCGGTTTGGAAATTACACTGCGCGTACAGAGCATACCTCACCGTCGCAACACGCCGGTGATTATGTTGTCCGGGGAAGATTGCGAAGCCGAAGCGTGGCGCGCGGGAGTTAAGGCGTTTCTCCGCAAACCGGAAGGCATACATGAACTTTCTTCGACCATAAAAAGAGTCCTGGCGCAACGGAAAGAGCAGAAGCGATAGCTGAAATGTGTCGTCGCCGGATTGGATCATGAACTCCTGTCGGGCGCGAGCGGCGCTCGAAGGTGCTGGAGGTTGAAATGAGTTTTCGTTCCCTAGTTATCCTCGCTTGCCTGTTAATCTTCTCTCCATCTATCGTCGCGCAGGGAACCGATGCAAGTAAGGCTGTTGTAAAAACCGCAGCCGGCAACAACAAACCCGCGAGAGATCCTGAAGCCGAACGAATCCTAAATGAGCGCCGGGCGAGCGCGCAATCACTCCTGATCAATTTGGCTGCCGACGCGCGTAACTTCGACGACCTGACTCTACGGTCGCGCACGCAGGTACGTATCGCGGACGTTCTTTGGGAGGCTGACAAAGAACGAGCGCGCACAATGTTTCGCGCGGCGTGGGATGCGGCCGAGATCGCGGACAAAGAAGGGCGGGAACGCCTTCAGCAAGACATTGGCCAGCAACAGAATAAGACAGGTAGTCGTGGTTACGCCGTGACATTGCCTCCGGGCATTCGGCGAGAAGTATTGCGGCTCGCCGCCCAAAGGGATCGGGCATTAGGCGAAGAGCTATTGGGCAAGTACAAAGAGCAGACAGAGCGGGAAGCTGCCGACGTTAAGAATGCTTCGCGCAATGCTTTGGGGGTTGATGAGAGGATTAGTCAAAGACTAATTCTGGCGGGCCAGTTACTCGATGCGGGGGACACTGAACGGGCCATACAGTTTGCGGACCCAGTTTTAGGCGACATCAATATGCAGTCCATCGACTTTCTCTCGACGCTAAGGGAGAAGGATTCAGCCGCTGCTGACCAGCGCTACGCCGCGATGTTGGCAACCGCACCGACCAATCCCCAGTCAGACGCCAATACAGTGTCAATGCTCTCGTCCTACATTTTTACTCCGCATCTGTATCTTGCGTTTCAGGGGGCTGGATTCTCAACTTCGCAAATGTCGGGAACACTTGCTCCTCTCGATATTCCAGCCGGATTACGTGATGCGTTCTTTCGGACAGCTGCAAGTATTCTGTTGCGCCCGTTGGCCACGCCCGGACAGGATCAGACGACAGCGGGTCCCGATGGTCAATACCTGGTCATCAAGCGTCTGCTGCCTTTGTTTGAGAAGTACGCTCCGCAGGAAATAACCACGTCGTTGCGTGCGCAACTGGAAGCCTTGGCATCGGTCGCGAGTAATGATGCACAGCAGCGCGATGACGAGTCACTGAAGAAAGGGCTTGGCCCGGAAAAGCCTGCCTCCGATCGCGAACAAGCGCTCTTGGATCGAATCGATCATGCGAAGACTTCGGCTGAACGCGACCAACTCAACCTGCAACTCGCCTTGTTCTTGGCCGGCAAGGGCGACATGCGCGCGCGCGATTACGTTAACAAGATCGATGATACGGATACGCGCAACAGCGCGCGGGCATATGTCGATGGCTCGATGGCTTCTCAGGCTATCAGTAAAAAGGACACTGATCGCGCTCTTGAGTTTGCTCGCACCGGAGAGCTAACGCATTTACAAACAAGCTGGCTGCTCGCACAGGCCGCTAAACTGCTCGTCAAAACTGATCGCGATAGGGCGTTAAGTTTGATCGACGACGCCGCGTCTGAGGCGCGACGAATCGACCGGTCTGATCCCGATTCTCCGCGCGCCTTCTTCGGATTAGCAAATGCACTGCTGGCGCTGAATCGGGCTGGCGCTTGGGATGCGATGAGTGAGGCCATCAAAGCCTCGAATTCGGCGGAGAAGTTTAGCGGTGAAGACGGTCACCTGTCCTTGCGCCTGCTTACCAAGGGAATGAATGCAGTCTCTTCAAACCCGGTAGCCGATTTTGACGTGGCGGGAATCTTCGCAGCGTTGACAACGGAAGACTATGAGCAAGCGTTGGATTTGGCACGTGGGTTCGAACATGAAGCTCCGCGCGCGAACGCAGTGATCGCTATCGCGCGTTCTGTTTTGGAAGAAAAGAAAAATTGAGCGGCGACGGTCATTCGTCTGAAGTTGGTTTGTCCATGTTCTGAGGATCACGTAATTCGGTTTAGGCACGGCCTCCCAGCGGCGCGATTGGGAGTGACCAGTGCTTCGGGGCCGCTGTGGTAGATTGGGGTGGGCACGGCGGCCTCAGTTACAGTTAATCCAAGTATTTTCGATTCCTCATTAAGACTTAGCGGTACGCGGCGCGATTCGTTCTCAGCCTCGGCTGTACGCTGAGATGAGTGGAGCGAGGCAAAGGTCCTTGCAGACTTGCCGTTAGGTATTTCCCCGACCGCGCCTCGTTCTGCTTTCTTTCTCTCAGCGCCGTCCGAAGTTGTCCCACGAGAATTCTCCTACAGTATCGCGGTGATTATGTGGTAGCCGCTTCACGCTTCACTCTCGTGACAGAATGAAACTGAAGGAATCGGTGACGCTCGATGTGCCATTCGAGCCGCGCTACAACATTGCGCCCGAGTCAGCCAGTCCTAACCATCGCGGATTTCGGACGAGGAACGGAGTTAAGATCGTTGGTGTGGGGTCTCATCCCCTCTTGGAGTAGTGATGGAAAAGGCTTTATTAACACCCGGTGTGAAACGCTTGAAACGAAACCAAGGGCAAAGAGCCGATTGTCTCGTGCGCGCACATAAGAACGACCGTGAATAGGTCTTGACGTTGAATTTGGATCGGGATTAGACTCGGCGACGTTATCTCGAACTTATACGTAAAACTCTGAGTGCCGCGCGCGTCCCGGTTTTAGTGCTCACTGCTTCGTAAGAAAGTCGCGTAGCTTCAGAAACGTGCCGGACAATCGAATCGCACTCAAGCGTCCCGGATACTTTCTAACGCGAATTTCCGGGGCATGCCGCATTGCCGATCTTTATCAGCAATGCAGATTCCGTTTGGACAAATCACTTGGAGGATCCATGAAAAGAACCCTTCCCTCAGCG
>DASQYL010000120.1:0-11197 GCA_035639235.1 Pyrinomonadaceae bacterium
CACCAGGATGACGGTGCCGGTCGAGTAGTCAACCCCGTCCTGTTGCCACTTGAGAAGAATGTTTCCGTTCGACGCAGTCGCGGGCGCCGTGAGCGTAAGAGTGAGATTTTGATAAAACGTGCGCGAGAATTGAGTCACACCTGAACTCAGCCCTGATCGGTCGCTCGGTGTGTAGCCAATAGTTATTCCGCTATCCGGATTTGTAGAAGCAAATGTCAGCGTCTGTGTCGGCCGTTCAGTCAATGTCAGGGCGTACGCTCCTGTCGCATTGGCGAGAAAGGAGTTCGCAAGAATTGTATAGGTTCCGTTTGACGGTAGAGTGAAATAGCCACTGGTCGGGATGCGAGAGTTGCTGTCCGCACCTGGATTCACGTCGTCATTCAATCTCAAAACCGAACCGTCCGGGTTTAGCAGATAGAGAAAAGTATCGAACGCGGACGAGGTCATTGAAATTGAGATCTGCTGATTGGCTGTGCCGGTGAAGCTGTATGCATCCACGTAGGTGCCATCACCGAGAGGACAATCCGAGGTTGTAAGTGTTCCATTCACGGTTTGGCCGAGCGCGATCGGTGTTGAGGCGCAAACGCCGCCGCCCGCCTGATTGACGTCGAACACCTGGGTTCCAACGACGACCGAACCTCGACGCTGCAAATTTGTGTTTGCGGCAACTGTGAAGTTGACTGTCCCATTGCCGGTGCCATTATTGGCGGAAGTTATCGTTAACCACGTCGCTGTGCTGCTTACTCTCCAGTTGCAACCTGCAGCCGCATTGACGGTGAAACTACCGCTGCCGCCCGCCGCAGAGAAACTCTGTCCGGTGGGACTGATCGAACTAACACAATTGCTACCGTCGAGGAATGTCGACACGTTTGGGTACGTCACGCTGAAACGGCCGTAGTAGTCGCTTCCTAAAGGGTTGTCACAGGCGGCTTCACCACCACTCAGCGTGCCAACCAACTTTGTGTCTGTCGCCGAACCAGTTCCAGTCCAAATTCCTGAGCCGGATGAACCGGGTTCGGTTACTCCCTGGGTCCAGGTCACGCCTGTAAAATTGCCGCAGGATTCGGACGGCACTGGTATGCAGTTGGAATTAGTTCCGCCAAACGAGATCCGCTTGTGCGAGCCACTCGGATGATGTATTCCCGCAACCGAAGTCGAGGTCGCGACTGAACTGGCATCCCAGCCTGAAAAGAAAAGACCGGAGGGCACCGAAGCAAAGCGTAGGAGCGAGAAGTCACTGGCGGTCCCAGTGACTTTCAGAGTTGCACCAAAGGAGGTTGGAGAACCAGAAGGACTCTCGCCGCTGTTGTAATTCCAATAGATTTGCGCAGACTGCGCTTCGCTTTGTGAGCTAATGCAGTGATTCGCAGTCAGCACATAGTGGTCAGTGGTGGTATCGGTGTCGTTTAAGAGCGTGCCAGTACAAAGCGCCTCAAAACCACCAGTCATGAAATCAAGCATGCCGACTGACTTTGCGACATTGGTCCAATCATTTGGAACCTCAAGGTTACAAGCACCGGCAGCCGCCGTTCTTGGCAGCGGAAGCTCTTTGTAACCATGACTGACTTCCGAAATCTTGAAAGGCGCATCGGCGAGCGACGTTGCTGGAGGCACGACGTATTCGATGACCACGCCTTCCCCACTCAACGGCGGCGTCCAGAATGTGCCTTCGTCCGACGACCCATGCCCTTCGAATGGACCATAAAATTCATTCGGATCGCTCATCGAGTAAACGAACACTCTGGCCCCGGCGGGCAACGACATTTCCACAAAATGAAGCCGCGTTCGAAGCGATCCTTCGGCAATCACCGCTGCGACGCGGACCTCTCCTTCAGCGAGTTGGTAAAGAGCACTGTCCGTCATCGGATCAAGTGGCGCATCGAATTGTCTGACCACCCCGAGACGCAAGAACTTTTCAAACGACTGCTTATCCTTCTCCGGCAAGGGCAGCGATGAAAGACGTTTGATCTTCGATGACTCAGCGTTGAGGTTGCCATAGAGTAAGTTAAGAGGCGCCTGACCGCGCGCAGCTTTAAGAAGAACACTCTCTTTGACAACCGGTTTCTCAGGGCCCGAAATCCCGGCATCGATTGACCAGATACTGAATCAACTCCGAGAAACATAAAAGCGGCGAGAGCGAACGCCACTAGAGGACCTTTGAAAAATTGTTTGGAAGCAGTCATGAACGCCAAGTGTGTGTCACTATCTCGAGAGACTTTGCCCACCTTGCGTTTTCTTCGCATTGTGACGGCCCCGGCCCGCGCTCCAGAAAAGCCGTTAGAGCAAACGGTCAGAGGACGTGAGAGCCGGTTCTTCGTGAGAATCATCTCGCGCTAGAAATCATTAAAGCCGCACAATGAAACCAAGGCTTAGAAGCAAGCGGAATGCCAACTTTAATAGAATCTTTTCAAACGTAAGTTTCTGAAAAGAGAACCTTGCCAATTGCGCAATAGCGCACACTTGTCAGAAAAATTTTACCAAAGGCGTGAATGCCTCTGTAATTGAAAATTTTACTGGTGGCTCCGACTCACGGCCCAAATCTTTGCCGATATTCACTCGATGAAATGAACGCTTTGACCATCTCCGCTGCGATATTGTCGCCGTTGAATTGATTCAGCTTCGTCAACCAGAAGTCGTAGCCGGTGTAATCAAGTGTGGGCTCGGGCGAGTCGTTCGGATTACGCCGCAAGTAACCAAAGTATTGGGCCAACACAAACGCGCGGTTATTTTCGGCAGTGTATAGGTCTTGATCCTCCGCCACCTGCCGCAGCGCCTGTGCGCGCGCGGTCATGTTGCTTGTGTCGCCAGCGCTGCCGAAAAGATTAACGGCAGCGGTGCGCTCGCTTGCAGACAGTACGTTGCCCGCATTTTGATTCAACCTGTCTATGAATTGTGCCGGCGTCATCGTCGTCGGAAAGGCGGTGATGAATCTCGACGTCTGCGCGAACTCGCTCGCATAAGCTTGCTTATTATTCTCCAGCGCCTGCTCCCAGCCGGGTGCAAGTACCACCACGCCCTGACCGATGCGTTGCGTGTCCTGAAGGAATTCGAAGTATCGAACGATCGGCACTGCAAGTTGGTGTGGCGTGCCGCCCAGCGCCGAAGTCCCACTGGCATCGCCATATGCTGTCTTGTACATCCGTTCGACCAGATAACCCGTCTGCTGAAATTCAATAGACAAAAAGAACGCAGCTGAGACGTTGATTCTCTTTACCTCGGCGCAGGCAGTATCGCCGCCGCAGGAATTAATCTGCCCGGTCCAAAAATCCAGTCCGGATTGATCCGGATCGCGATTGAGAAAATCGCGGTAATGCTGTTTGACAAAGAAAGAGGTCGCATCGATCGGGTTCGGGCCCGGAGTAAGGTCGTTCGCATTAATCGTCACGAAAGTAGACGAAGGCGCACCCAGCCGAGCGCCGTTTGGCCCGCTGATCGAAAAACCAAATATTTCCGCCCCTTCCGTGAGACTGTCGTCAGTGATGAAGATCGCGACGGTCCTGCTGGTTTCGCCGGCGGCAAATTTAATCTGTCCCAACGCGGCCGTGTAGTCCGATGTTTGCGTGGCACTGATATCGAAGGTTGAATAGTTAACCGTAAACGGCTTCGAAACGTCGCCAATGTGCTGGACGGTTAGCCGCACACTTCCGTCAGATTCGTTAACTGAGACCGCATCAGTACTCATCTGGGCCGAGGTAACGTCGTCGTCGATGATGGTGCAAACACCCTGGCCATCAGCAATCGTGGCATTGCTCGGAGCAGACAAGTTGATAAAGAAGGTTTCGTTCTGCTCGATAACGGCATCGGGAACAATGGAAACAGTTAACGTCGCGGTGGTAGCCCCAGGTTGAAACAGAATTCCCCTGTTAGTCACTCGCCCATAGTCTGATCCATTTATGGCGGTGCCGTCGGCGGTAGATGCCACCACCGCGATTAACTGCGGACTAGCGGCCGAGAGCGTTAAAGTGAAAGTCGCACCGTTCGTTCCGCCGGTGCCTTCCGTCACACTCACGTCGTTAATCGAAATCGTCGGGCCATCGTTGTCGATAATTGTACACAGCGCCTGGCCGTCGCTAATGGTCGCGTTTGTCGGAGTCGACAGATTGATAAAGAACGTCTCGTTGATCTCATCGATGGTGTCGTCTTTGATCGTAACGCTAATGGTCTTTTGGGTCTCGCCCGGATTGAAAGTCAGAGTTCCGGGCGTACCGGCGTAGTCAACGCCACCGCCGGTCGCAGTGCCGTCGGCAAAAGAGTAGGCGATCGAGACAGGATCTGACGAAGCATTGGAAAGTCTAACTGTCACCGCCATCGTGGTGTCGGCGCCCAGGCCTTCAGAGGCTGAGGCATCAAAGATGGTGATTGCCGGAAGAGGATCGTCGTTGAGAATTGTTCCTTGCCCCTGAGATTTGCCGATCGTCGCGTTGTTGGCGTTGGTGAGGTTTACGAAGAAGGTCTCGTCCGGTTCATGCGTCAGATCGCCGCGGATGCCCACGGTCATCGTCTGCGTCGTCACGAAGGAACCAAACGTGAGATGGCCTTGCGCAGCATCGTAATCGTCACCCGCGATCGCGGTTCCATTCGCCGTGGCGAAATCAACGCCTATGACTTTAGCGCTCGGCGCTGAGAGACTTACGGTGAAGGTTGCAAACGTAAACCCGCAACAGGTATTGCCTTCGGCTATCGAAACGTCGTTGATCGAAATGCTCGGAGGCGGATCGTTATCGGCGATCGTTACGGTGGCAACGCCATCGCTGATATTCGCATTCACAGCGCCAGACAGGTTCACCGTAAACGTCTCGTCATTTTCGTCTGTCGTGTCGCCGATTATCGGTACTGGGATGGTCTTGCTGACTTCGCCCGGCTGAAACGTTACGGCGCCGCCGCCGCCGACGTAATCCTGTCCGTCGATCGCGGTGCCCTGTTTCGTTACGTAAGCTACGGTTACGGTTTGAGCGCTGGCCTGCGACAGTCGCACCGGAACCTGCGCAGTCGAGTTTCCCGAATCGCCTTCCGTCACTGTCACATCGTCGATAAACAGACAAGGTTGGGCGATCGCCGGTTTCCCGAACATCAGTCCCACTGTCCGCGAGCTGCGTAAACCGGTAGCAATGTCAGGACGGCCATCGCCGTCAAGATCGCTGATTAACAAATCCACTGGTTCTCCCCAGATATTGAAGCTAATCGGATTACGGAATTCACCTGAACCATCGCCGGAGTAAATAGCAATCGTGGAGGAACTTGTGTTCGCGACGGCCAGATCCAGTTTGCCGTCACCGTCCAGATCCCCAACGCTTATAGCCGACGGCATATTGCCGGCTGGATAGTTGACGGCCGCGCCCAAAGAACCGGCGCCGTCGCCAAGCAGCACTGAGATCGAGCTTTGACCGCCCTGAGTGGGCGCCGGTTGATTAGCGACAGAGACGTCCATTTTTCCGTCGTTGTTGAAATCTCCGAGCGCAACTGCGGCGGGCGTCCCGCCGACAGTGAACGAACGCGGATTGCTAAAGGACCCCGTGCCGTCGCCCATCTCCGTCCACACTTGCTGGCGGCTAAAATCGGTGATGATCAGATCGGCCTTACCATCATTGTTCAAATCCGCGGTCGCCACCTCGGCAAACGACCCAACCGTGGGGGCGGATCTGACGGAGAATCCTCCGCTGCCGTTACCCAACAACGCAACGACCGCCCCGTGTAAGCCCGTCACCACCAGATCAGGGTTTCCGTCGTTGTTGAAATCTCCGGTCGCGATATCCATCATCTGGGTTCCAATGTTGATGTTCGTGGGCGCGGCAAATGTGCCGTCACCGTTGCCGAGATAGATCGCAACCACGAATGAGAATGGCGATGAGACAGACAGCGGCACGGCCAGATCCATCTTTCCATCTTTGTTGAAATCTGCGGCAACGATTCCGCTAAGCGTGGTACCTCCGAAGAAGCTGATTGCGGGTCCTCGAGTGAAATTTCCTGAAGCGTCTTTGAGAAGAATCGAGATGCCGCCGGTCAAAGGACTGGTTAACGGCACCAGACCGACGGCCATGTCTGTTTGGCCGTCTCCATTGAAGTCGCCGAGCGCAAGATATGACGGCGTGAGTGTGTTGGACCCGATCAAAGGATACGCAGCGCGAGCTGCTTCGAAGACGCCGCCTCCGATGTTCGTCAGAATTGATTCGCCACTGACGACGTCCAGATCGCCGTCGCCATCGAAATCACCCAAAGCAAAAGTTCCCCCGGTCTTGCTCGGCAAGTAGCTTGGAGTAACTATGACACCACCGGCGCCGTCACCTTTGAAGTATGTGACGCCCCCCGGGTCGTCCGTGGCTGCTGCTACATCGAGTTTTCCATCGCCGTCGATGTCGGCGATGGCCACTGCAGTGATTCGCGAACGTCCTTCCTGCGCGGTGAAAACCGGAGCCGAAAACCCTCCACTGCCGTTGCCCAACAGAATTCCCAGTCCGATAAAAGTGCCGATCGCTAGATCGCTTTTTCCATCGCCATTCAAATCGGCCGTGGCAACCGCAAAGCCGCTAACGTTTGACACTTGCATGGGCGAGGCGAAACGGCCAGTGCCGTCGCCCAGCAACTCAAAATAGCCGTTCGTTAAAGTAGCGACTATGACGTCTCGTTTGCCGTCGGAGTTGAAATCGCCAACCGCGACGCCGTGAGCCTCTCCGGCAATCGTAATTGGAGAGTTGGGCGCCTGGATAAAAGAACCCGATCCATCACCCAACAGAATTGACAATCGGCCATCTGCATTGTTTCCATTTGCCGCAATCGCCAAGTCCGGTTTTCCATCAGCATTGAAGTCCCCGACGGCAATCTCGGCAGGACTTATCGCGACGGGAAAATTCACCGCCGCAGAGAAAACTCCGCCGCCAAGGTTCAGCAGGATCGATACGTTATTGCTTTGTGAGTTAGTAACGATCAGATCTGGTCGTCCGTCACCGTTCAGATCAACCGCGGCGACTGACCTGGGCGCAACACCCGTCGGGTAAGTCCTGGAAACAATCGGGCGACCGCTGCCGTCGTTGAACATGACGACGACAGTGCCTGCGCCGGAGTCAGTCTCGGCAATGTCAGGCTTGCCATCGCCATTGAAGTCAGCCACGGCATAAGCCGAAACTGGGAAACCGCTATTGGTTGAAGCGTCGAACGTGCGAGCAAGTTTAAAATCAGCGGTCGAACAGCCGTCGGGAGCGGCACGGACCGTCGTAGAGAAAATTACAAGAGCGACTAATAGCCCGAACCCGACGCGTTCGATCAATCTGTGAGAAGGCATGGAACACTCCTTTAGGAAACCGCTCTCAGATGGATTGTGATCTGATGCTTGAGTGAATGTTGAAACTAAAGCACCAGTGAGAATTCGCGTATGTGATACCAATAATCGCGGAGGATAACATTACATCGTTGGCGGTTGTGCTTATGTGATGCGAGTCACCCTGGCCGATAAGCGGAGGACGGGTCTTCGCTTAGAGATACTTGCACTCCGACAGAGTAAGCGAGGTTCGCCTGAAATTCAATTGGATCGGTGGGTGAAATGAATTTCTTACGGCCCAAATCGCTGTCTATATTCACTCGAAGAAATGAAGGCTTTGACCATTTCGGCGGCGATGTAGTCCCCGTTGAATTGATTCAGTTTCGTGAGCCAGAAATCGTAGCCGGTGTAATCAAGTGTGGGCTCGGGCGAGTCGTTCGGATTACGGCGGAGATAACCGAAGTACTGCGTCAAGACGAATGCGCGGTTGTACTCGCGAGAGTACAAGGTCGCGTTTTCGGCAACCTGTCGCAGAGCCTGCGCACGAGCTGTTTGATTCGAAGTTGTGCCGCTGCCAAAGGACAAAACCAAGGCATCCCGTTGCGATGGCGTCAGGACCCGACCTGCGTTCTGATCCAGACGGTCGACGAAGGTATTAGGGCTCATCGTGAATGGATAAATATTTATAAACTTTCGTCTGCACGAACTCCATCGCATAAGCTTGTTTGTTGTTCTCGAGGTCCTGTTCCCATCCTGGCGCCAAGACTACGACGTTCCGGCCGATTCGCTGCGTGTCCTGCAGGAACTGGCCGAAGTCGACTCTGGGCACTGACAATGAATGCGAACCACCCAACGTCGAAACCCCGGTCGCGTCGCCGTACGCCACTTTGTACATCCGCTCGACCAGGTAGCCGGTCTGTTGGAACTCAATGGATAGGAAGAACGAGCCGCTGACATTCACGCGACAGACTGTTAAGTCCGATGAGCCGCAGTTGGTCATCTGGCCGGTCCAGAAATCCAGCCCCGATTGATCGCCTTCACGATTCAGGAAGTCGTGATAGTGCATCCGCACAAACAGATTCGGGTCATCGATGATATTGGTCGTTGTCTCCGGCACATCATCAGCTATGGTTATCGCCATGCTTTCCGGAGTTCCCAACGCCGCCCCGGACTGCGGATTCGCCAGCGTCAAGGTAATTACTTCCGGCCCTTCGACAAAGGAATCCTGGCCGATCAAAATCGTGATTGTTTTGTTGATATCTCCAGGCGCAAAATTCAACGTCCCGATGGCGGCAGTGAAATCGCACTTGGGCGAGGCAACGCCTGAAGCCGTCGAGCACGGCAGACCACTATCCCCGTTTGTTGCATAATCGACAGTGGCCGCTCTGCTCGTGTCTCCCGTACGTCTAACGGTAACGATGGTCGAGCCGGAGTTCTCGGTGGTATTGGCGCTGCTCGATGTGAAACTAATGAACCCACCGATTGGATTCACGGTAATCGTGAATGATTGATTCGACGAAGTATCTATCCCGCCATTCGCGGTGCCGCCGTTGTCCTTCAGATTGATCGTGATCGTCGCCGTACCACCGCCATTGGGGTTCGGGGTATACGTCAAAGTCCCGCTCGGACTAACCGCGGGCGCTACTGTAAAAATTGTCGAGTTCGTGTTACTGACGATGTGGAAGGCCACCGTTTGGCCTGACTCGTCCGGCGGTCCCGGCGAGATGTTCGTCGCCCAATTGTTAACGGTCTGTGCGCCGGCATTGTTGTTTACAGTTTGATTAGATCCTTTGATGAAAGACGGGGCGTCGTTGACCGGGTTCACCGTAATCGTGAAGCTCTGCGACGCTGAAGTGTCTACCCCACCATCCGCTGTCCCGCCATTATCTTTAAGCACGATCGTGATGGTTGCCGATCCGTTAGCATTGGACGCCGATGTAAAGCTGAGTTGCCCAGCCGAGCTGATCGTTGGGCCCGAGGAGAACAGCGCCGTATTGGTGTTGTTGGTGACGACGAAAGTCAGGGTTTGGCCTGATTCATCTGACGGCCCGGCGGAAATGTTCGTCGCCCACGGCGCAATGAAATGAGAGCCGCTGTCTTCATTAAATGTTTGATCCTGCCCCTTGGTAAAAGAAGGCGCATCGTTCACCGCGTTAACGGTCAGTGCGAAGGTTTTGCTGGCGCTGCCACCAGTTCGATTTACCGTAATTGTGATATTCGTCGTACCGTTTGCATTGGTCACCGGAACAATTGTCACAACTTGCGTCGAGCCAAATGCGTTCACGGTCAGATGCGCGACATCGTTTGATACAAGGTTAGTATTGCTTGAGCTTGCTGTAATTGACGTGACATCGCTCGCATCACCTACATCAAAAGCTGTCTGGACTGAAGCATCCTCGTTAGTGCTGAGATCGGCAATACCACTCAGGGATGACTGGGTTTCATAGGCGCCGATATCAATTGTCGCAGTAGTGTCAGCATCAGGTCCGTCCACAAGTCGATTAAAGGGTGTGCCTCGTTGGTCGGATGTCAGTTGCGAGATATTCGCGTCGCCGCAATGCACAGCTTGCGTCACACAATTGTCTCCCGCGTCAAGCGCGGGACTGTTCGGCAGCAGCGCGTGCGTTAGGGTCGGACCACCATTGTTGGCGAGCGGACCAAGCAGCGGGTCCATGCCAATAATATTGTGCGTCGTTGTGCCGGAGATCGTCCCCCCAGCCGTATTTCTAATCAGGTTAAAATCCTGCGAGGTAAAGCTACCGAACAGGTCGGCGCCAGTGCCCGCGAGGTTGTTAGCGACGATTGTATTTCTCAGGCTCGTCGTGCCTCCTCCCTGCTGGATTCCGCCTCCGAAGCCGTTAGTCCCATCGCCGGTCTGGTTGCCAGTAATGGTAACGTTGGTAAGCGTAAAAGTAATTGAAGGGGCTGCTGAGGTCACGATGCCGGCGCCGCCACCCGGGGCATTGTTGGGTCCTCCAGTCCGGTTGGCGCTGATCGTGCTGTTGCTAATGTTCGTGGTGCTGAGGCTGAAGATTCCAGCACCTCCACCGCCGTTTGAGGATGGCCCACCGTCACCTGTTTGATTGCCACTAATCGTGCTGTTACTGATGGTGAGAGTGCCGATATTCCAAATCCCGCCGCCATTACCACCCGGGTTTGTCGATACTCCGTTGCCGGTACGATTTCCGCTGATCGTGCTATTGATCAGATTTACGGTGCCACCGCTGTTGTAAATGCCGCCGCCATCACCTCCACCCGTCGACGTGGTCACATTGTTATTAATAGTACTGTTCTGGACGGTGAGAATGCCGCTTGAATTGAAGATGCCACCACCGGGCAATCCGTTCATTGTCTGATTTCCAGTGACGTTAACGTTGAGCAGAGTCAGCAGCACACCGGAGTTACGAACTCCACCGCCGCCACCCACGAGGGGATTTGCCAAACCATTTGAAACGGTTACGCCACTAATTGTGACCGTGCCGTTGGTCACGGCCAGAACAGCGAAAGCTGGTGTCCCGCCCGCCGCACTGCGCTGCACAGTCACCAGATTTGCACCCGGTCCATTGATCGCCATCGAGGTAGAAAGATCGGGCAATACGGTTGAGAGTGAAATCACGCCCGTCAGTCCGGCCTGAAAGTTAATCGCATCGGTACCCAAACGGGCGTTTGCGTCACTGATCGCTTGTCGCAAACTGCCAGCGCCACTATCATTCAGATTCGTAACCAGGAGGCTCTGAACTTCATAAGCGCCTATATCAGTCGTCGCTGCGCCGTCTCCATTGCCATCGGCACTCCGATTGAAGCCGACTCCCCGCTGATCAGTTGTTAACACATTTCCATTTTGATCCAGAGCCAGCGCGTTGCTGCCCGCATCGATTGCCGGCGAGCCAGGAAGAAGGGCATGCGTAAGTGTCGGGCCTCCGTTATTGGCGAGTGGTCCGAGAA
>DASQYL010000121.1:0-12394 GCA_035639235.1 Pyrinomonadaceae bacterium
AGGAGCGAAATATTTATAGGATCGCGGCTGCGCAAAATGAGAAGAGAAGGTGAGTAATGTTCGACGCGAAAACTACTCACCTTCTCTATTTACGAACTAGAACATTTCACGCGCGCGATTATCCGGGCCTAAGACATCGCCAGATTCACCGCTGCGAGAAATGCACCGCGGCAATGCGAGAATAATTATCGTTGAAAACCAGTGCCTTGAGCAGTTCTTGTGATCGATCAGTCGCGCGCGATGAAACGCCTGGGCCATTCAGTTGCAAGGCCGAGGTTTGTTTGACACTCGTTAGCACCACGTCGTAAGCCCAACGGCCAAGCTCCGTATGATCTGCACCGTAAACCTTAGCCCGGTATCTGAAAACATTACCGTATCGATCATTGCGGCGCGATGCCTTGTAGTCCAGCGAGATTGACTCCACACCAAGTTCAGGCAATGTGTGCAACTCCGATGGCTCCGAGATGCCGTTATGATTAACATCCTGCCAGAGACGCAACTTCGAAAAGATTGCATCGCGGCTGTCGATCAGTCCATCTCCGTTGCCGCCTTGCGCAGGTTGGTCGTATATCGCTAGCGCAAGAAATCCTAATCGAGCCGACCCAGCCTGTGGGGCTGGCTGCGGCGACACATTGCTAAACATTTCCTCGCCATTGTCAATCTTTTGATTTCCATCCCGATCAAGTACTAGCCAAGCGTTATCAGATCCTGGCGCTGTCCAGGACACTTGACGCGGCTTACCGTGACCAAAGAAATCAAACGCAACTCCGCCGGCTGCATCCGTTAGATCAAAACCGCGCCCTGAAGTGTCGATCAGAATCGGGTCGATATACTGGCACCACCAGCCGTCACAATAGTCGCACTCGCAATCCCAGTCCCAATCGCATTCATGATCGCAATCATCACCGCCACCGCCGCCGCCGCCGCCGTCACAATATGAATCGTCGTAATAAACCTGCCAATTGCCTTCCGCGCCGTTGGATCCTGATGCCCCGGCTTGCCCTGCATTAAAACCGGATTGCCCTTGCGCTCCTTGGCTATTTGATTGTCCAGTGGCACCACCGTTGGAGCAAGAAGGATCTGTCGCGCCTCTTCCAACCGCGCCTGGATCGCCACCCGGTCCGCCATTGCTCGGAGCACCCGCCCCGCCGCCCTGTCCACCTTGACCGCCATCGACATCGATTTGATAAGTTCCGTAAAAATCGCAACGGACCGTTAAGTTGACCTCTCCTCCGGGGCCGCCGTCTTTGCCATCGCCGCCATCACCACCGGTGTTTCCACCGCCGCCAGTACCACCGGCTGCCGCTCGACCTCCGTCTCCTAGTCTTCCGCATCCGCAACTCGCGCCGTCACCACCATCACCACCCTTGCCGCCAGTACCGCCGGGAGACGCGTCTCCGCCTCTGCCACCCCAACCGCCCCTGCCGCCATGAGCTGAGAACGTATAAGTTCCGGAAACCTGATCTATACTAGCGTTCAATACATGTCCTTCACCACCAGGTTGGCCATGTTGGCCGTTGCCGCCATTACCTCCATCAAGCCCGTCATAGCCAGTTGTGCCTGGGCCACCGTTGATATCGCCGTTGCACGTTCCGTTATTCCCTTTCGGGGCTTGGGGCTGTGATCCCGCTGCTGGTCCAGCCGAACCCTGACCTCCGTCCGCTCCCGGAGATCCATCCGCTTGGGGAGGTAGTGCACGCGGAAGAGTGTGATGTCTGGATCCTGGACTTGATTTAAACGCGTCCTCCAAAGCCTTTTTCTTCTTAAGCCATTCGTCTCGGCCTTCTCCGTCAACGCGAATCGTCAAACTTTCTAGAGGTAAGGCTTGGATCGGCAGCCCAATTAAGGAACCACCGCGATGAGAATATCTTGCTTTCATTGGGCTGACGGATGAGACGACCGATCCCGGCATTTCGCCGAATCCCACATTACCTGCGATAAAAAGGTGCAAGTCGTGCGGTCCTTTAATCTCAGCATTCTTACCGGCGAAAAGGAGTTGATTGGAGAGAATGACTGTGTCTCCGGTCAGTTCCACCTTCTCTGGCAGGAAAAAAGCATCAGCAATCTGGACCCCTTCAAGCTTCGAAGTTCCCTTTTTGTTTTCTTTGAACTCTGGCATCTGTGAGAAGGTGGGCGCCAAGCGCTTTTTCCAGTCTCTTTCAAGTAACAAATCCGGATCAAACGGAACACCATGACCAAAGAGAAGATTGCGTCCAGACTTAAATGATTCTCGTCTGTGCTGCCGTGCTTGATCGGAATTAGATTGTGCATTGGCACTCGCGTTTCTCTGTCTTGTAGTAACGGTGGCCTGCTTCTGAGAGAGCCCGATTCCGATTGATGCGATTATTATGAAACAAATTGTCCCAAAGTAAACTGCCTTCATTTTCTTGTTCCTCCAATCAGCACCTGTCGGCAACGTTTTACGCAAGCGTTAGCCTATGATTGAACATTACTCGAGTCAAATACAATTTGTTGGGGAATTGTGATATTTGTTGGCAGGATGTGAGACTCATTTAGTGCTGTTTTTGACTTGCCTATAGCGCGCAGGTGAATACCCAAAACGGACCTGGAATTCGCGTACAAAGTGACTAGCATCGTGAACGCCAACTTTGTTGGAGATCTCCTTAATTGTTAAATTCAGATGCTCACCTGACTCGAGTATCCTGCGCGCTTCCTCAAATCGAAGTCGTCTCAAGAAACTCATCGGAGATTCGCCCGTTTCTCTCTTGAAGAGTCGTCCAAAATGTTCTCTGGTCATCCCTGTAGAATCTGCAAGCCACCGCTCCGTATAGCACTTGCTCAAATCCGCTTCAACAAGTTGAATGGCTTTCGCAATGCGGAGATCCATTGACTTACCTCATTGGAATGGGGGGGTCGTTCGAAATGCACTGGATAGCTCCAGATGATTGAAGTGTGCTGGGGGAGACGAGTCAGCTCATACTGCCATTATTATATGCCTCAGTCAAGAGGGTTTTCGGCTCAAGCGCGTTTCCTTGCTAGCCATCTAGTTTGGAAATTTGGAAGCGGAATGTGCGAAGCGGAGGACATTCTGAGCCGGGTTGTCTGCCGTGTCCTGACTCTTGGATCGAGCGGACTGCGCCACAACAAAACTCTACTTCATGCCTGTCTATTTTCGTTTTGCGGGGGTGCGCGAAAAATCTAACTAATTAATTCTCTGCCCTCTTCTCACTCCCATGAGGCGGCGCATTCTTCACGTACTTATCGAACCAGTTAATGCGCTCGGCTAGAACGTGTAGCAGTGTTTCCCGGCCTGCGTAGCCGTGCGCTTCGAACGGCAGAGTGATGTAGCGAACGGTTGCGCCTTGTCCTTTCAGAGCCATGTAAAAGCGCTCTGATTGGATCGGGAAAGTGCCTGAGTTGTCATCGGCTTCGCCGTGCATCAGGAGAATCGGATCCTTAACCTGGTTTGCATACCAGAAAGGCGACATCTTGGCGTAGAGATCGGGAACTTCCCAAAACGTGCGGCGCTCGTTCTGAAAACCAAACGGCGTGAGCGAGCGATTGTAAGCGCCACTCTCGGCAAAGCCCGCTCGGAACAGCCGCGAGTGCGCCAGCAGGTTCGCCGTCATGAATGCGCCGTAGCTGTGGCCGCCGACGCCGATGCGATCTCGATCGCCGACGCCCATCTCGATGACTTTGTCGATCGCTGCCTGCGCGCTGGCAACCAATTGTTCGATGTAAGTGTCATTAGCAGTTTCGCCCTCGCCGATAATCGGCATGGTTGGATTATCGAAGACGGCGTAGCCGGACAAGAGCAGGAACAGATGCGAATACCCGGTCACGGTCGTGAACCGGTTCGGCGAGCCGGTGATTTGACTGGCTGAATCAGCATCGCCGAACTCGCGCGGGTAGGCCCACATGATCACCGGCAGACGCGTGCCCGGCTTGTAACCCGGCGGCAGATAAAGCGTGGCGCTCAACTTGACGCCGTCCTTGCGCTGATAGGTGACGAATTGATGCGTCACGCCGCGAAGCTGCGGCTGCGGATCTTTGAAATCCGTCACCGCGCGACGCGCATTGCTGCTGAGATCGCGCACGTAATAATTCGGCGGATCGGTCGGCGTCTCGTAGCGCGTCAGGATCGTCTTGCCCTCATCGTCGAGCGGCGCGACAACTGTTTCGTATGTCTTTGCATCGCTGCGGAATAGCCGCGTCGTTTCGAATGTCTTCAGGTTTAGTTTGTCGATGAAGGGACGATCGCCTTCCGGTGATGAACCTTGCCCGGTCAGGAAAATGAAATCACCGCTCTGCATGATCGCGCCGGCACCGCCACCCCCGCCGAATCCACCGCCCCCGCCGAATCCACCTGCGCCACTGTCGCGGCGAATGACCGGCGTTCCCGGATTTTCGTAAGCCGCATCCTGCTTACGATCCCAAAGCTGCTTCGGCGGACTCGCAATCACCCAGGTTCGCACATGACGCGTGGCGCGATCGGTTTCAGTCAACAAGGCGATGCCTTTTTCAGTGAACGAAACACTCGCGTAACGCCATTCGGTTTTCGCGAATTCAGTCGGCTCGCCGCTGAAAGGCGCCGACAAAGACATTACCTTGTCGCGGAATGGAACTTTGTTTCTCAGGTCGCCCTTATCGAGCGCTTCAACCCAAAGCACGGTGGCCGGTTGATCCGGCCGCCAATGAATCCCACGCGGTCCAGTCTGCACACCCGTGAGAGAAACACCTTCACGCGAAGGCAAATCCGCGATCTTCTTCGTCAACTCGCCTGCGCGCGACCACACTTCGATGTCCTGCGGAAATCCATTCATCGGAATCAAATGAGAGAATGGCCGTTTGATTTTTGTGACCATGATGAAGTCACCGCTGGGCGACGGCGTGACATTATCAAAAATCGCCGGCTTGCCAATAAGCGTTTTTTTCCCGTTCGCCACATCGACGGCGGCGATCTGACTGGTGAAGTAGTATTCAAAAAGTTGCTCGTCATGCACGGTCTTTATCATGTCTTCGTAAGTCGCGGCGGGCGCAGCTTTGCCGCTCGTTTCCTGAATGTTCGGACCGGTTGGCACCGTCACCTCGGCGGGCGCCGGTCCACGACCGGCGGGGACGAACTCGCAAATCAAAGTCTTGTTGTCTTTCAGCCAATCACACGGGTCTCCAGTCGTCGCATTCAATCGATCCGTTCCGCTCAACAGACGCGATTTACCCGTGGCCGTGTCTGCCAGCCACAACTCGAGTCGATCATCCTTGCGATTGATAAATGAAAGCTGGGTGCTGTCGGGTGAGAAGTGAACGTTCGAAACATTCGCGCCGGCCGGCAGCGTTACCTTTGTCTCACTGCCATCGGAAATCTTCTTCAGAGTAATCGCATAAATCTCTGCGGCACGTTGCGGCCCATTGTTGCGCGGATTCACGCGTGCGCCTGCGATCCGCAGAATCGGCTGGGCCAACTCAGCAATCGTCGGATTCGGATGCCGGTATTGCAACGCTAGCAACTGCTTCGACGGACTGAGAATGGCGGCCGGCAGCGGTTGCGCATCAAAAGCTTCCACTACTTCTTTCGGCGGCAATTGATAACGCGGAACGTCGCCACTCTGCGCCTGTACGAACGCGGTGACAGTAAGCAGCAAGATTGCTGCGAAACCAAGATTGATTTTTCGCATTGGGGACAACCTCCAGAAAAGAATTGAATCGGACCGACGGGAAGGCGGATTCTATCAAGACTCAAGTGATGCCGCTAACGATTCGTGCGAGTAAAACGTCATATACGTCACAAATGATTAGTGCTACTGTCCTAAGGTTCCTGGCACAGGTTGATGACTGACCAGCCCATTCAAATACGTCGGGCCCAATTAAAAGATCTTCCGACTCTCGCGAGGTTTGGTCTGGCCCTCGCGCAGCTACACGCCACCTTTGATGAGCAACGCTTCGTTGTTCCCGGTGATGAGACCACATTCTCGGAGTACTTCGCCGGCGAACTTGCGCGGGACGACGTTGTCCTGCTCCTCGCGCAGATCGACACAAAACCTGTCGGCTATGCGTTTGTCCGAATCGAGCCGGCTAGCATCGAGGAGTTGCGCGAGCAAGGAGCGTGGCTGCACGATCTCTATGTTGTGCCCGGGGCGCGGACGCGTGGCGTCGGTCGTCTGCTCGTTGAGTCAGCTTTCGATGCCGCGAGGGATTTGGGATCGCCCACCTTGATGCTGGGCGTATCGCCACACAACGCGAGCGGCCGCGCATTATTTGAACGCCTGGGGTTTCGCCCGACCATGATCGAAATGACGGCCGAGATAAAAAATCAACTACATGCACATCTGGACAACGAAGAATCATGACGAAGAATTTCGCAATCGTTGCAATCGTTCTTTCTTTTCTCTCAGCGTTACTGGCGCAAGGTCAAATCAAACGTTTGGACGGCAGTACAATCGCCACCGCCGAAATCGACGCCACCGTCACGCGTCTGATGCGCGCCGCTGAAGTGACCGGCGTCAGCATTGCTATCTTCAACGATGGCAGGCTTGATTATCTAAAGACCTACGGCTTTCGCGATAAAGAGAAGAATCTGCCGCTAACTGGAAATTCGGTAATGACCGGCGCTTCGTTTACCAAAGTGGCGTTCGCATACATGGTGATGCAACTGGTCCAGGAGAAGGTCCTCGATCTCGATAAGCCGGTTTACGAATACTTATCAAAACCACTGCCCGAATATCCGCAATATCAGGACCTGGCCGGCGATTCACGCTACAAAGCAATTACCGCGCGGATGCTGCTCGATCACACGAGCGGCTTCGCAAATCTTCGCTTTCTCGAACCTGATCGCAAACTGAAAATTCATTTCGATCCAGGCACGAGATACGCCTACTCCGGCGAGGGCATGATGCTGCTGCAACTGGTAGTTGAAACGATTACCAAGCAGCCGCTTAACGATTTAATGAATGTGCGCGTGTTCAAACCTTTGGGGATGTCGCGCACCAGCATGGTCTGGGAGGATCGCTTCGAGAATGATTTTGCGAACGGCTATGACGAGTACGGGCGGTCGCTCGGCCCTGATCGGCAAAAGCAGGCGAATGCAGCCGGCTCGACGCTGACGACGCCACATGACTTCGCGTTATTCATGCTCGCGATCATGCATGGCACGGCTTTGACGAAACAGACCAGAGAATTGATGTTAAGTCCGCAGATTCAAATTTTCTCGAAGCGCCAATTTCCCACGCTCGCGAATGAAACGACTGACGAGAATAAGTCGATGCGGCTAAGTTATGGTCTGGGCTGGGGTCTTTACTGGACTCCATATGGCAAAGCATTTTTCAAAGAAGGCCACAGCGATGGCTGGCGCAACTACACAGTCTGCTTCGACGAGAAGAAGAGTGGCATTGTCATCATGACCAACAACTCGAACGGTGAGGGCATCTTCAAGGAATTGCTCGAGACCCTGGAACGAAACACGTTCACGCCCATCGAGTGGGAAGGATATACGCCCTACACCCAACTGCCCCCGCGCCAGCCTTTGATGCAGCGGAATGAAATCACGCTTGAGGCAAAGTTGCTGGATAGGTATGTCGGACGTTATGGAAACCCACCCGATCTAATCATGAAAATTACGCGAGAGAACAATCATCTCTTCATTCAGGAAAACGATGAGGCGCGTCAGGAACTCGCGGCGGAAAGCGAGACAACTTTCTTCTCAAAGTCTTCGACAGACTCGCTGACATTCGAATCAGACGAACACGGCCGGGTCGTGAGGATGGTTATGCACCTCGGTGCAAAGGACCTTCCGCTTAAGCGAATCGATTAATCGATTTTCATAATGATGAGATTTGCTCAGTACTCCGGCTACCCTTTAACGAACTCATAAATGATGTAAAGCGTCAGCGCGGATGGAGAGATCTCAGTTCGCACTTCTTTGGCTCGCAGTTGTAATGCGCCTCCCGCCGGTTGAATGTCCACGCGCGTCGAGAGCTTTTCTAACGTAAACACTTCGACCGGGTTGTACCGGGCGTCGATCATGTTCTGCACCATCGTTAACAATGGACCATTCAACATGGCCGGCGTGTTGTTGAGATGAATCTCGCGCACGTGAAAGCGCGCCACGACTGCGCGCCGCGAGGCGTCGTAATTGAGATTCACGTCCGTGTCTGCGGAGCCGGTGAACTCAATGCATCCCATGACGCTGGCGTTGTAAGCGCCGGCGAACGCCAGCGTGCCGGCGATCTTGCCATTCTCAAAATGAACCGCGGTGCGAGCACCGTTGACTTCGCGCTTCAAACGGATTTCACTGGCGCACTGTGAGTTTGACTGCGCGCCACTCACAGTCAGCGGCATCGAGGGCTCGTTCAGGTTGTCGAACATCGCGGTGAGAAACGCATTCAGGAATTGTTCGTTGATTGTGACCGTAGCTTCCGCGGTTGAATCGCCGGATGCGGTGCGGCGCTCGCGCGTGGCGGGCGATTCTTGAGCAAACGAGTTGGCGCAAAAAGCTAACAGTAAGAAAATGGTTGTGCAGAGAAATTTTGTCTTCATGATTTCTGGCGATTGTTCGCGGGGAGAGATGAATGTTGAAAGGCGGCGCCAAGCCGCCGCTCTCCAAAATTTACAGCCCGCTGCGGACGATGTCATGTAAACGAATCAAGCCCACACACTGTCGTTCCCCATCAACCACGGGCAAGACACTGATCTGCGACGGTCGATCTTCCATCAATTTCAACGCATCGAACGCCAGCGTGTCGGGCGTCGTCAACACCGGATTGTGCGTCATCAAATCGTCACAGGTAAGATTCGCAAAACCAAAATCGCGTGGCCCCAGTTTTTGCAGCGAGCGCCGCAAGTCGCCGTCAGTGATAATTCCCGCCAGCCGGCCGCTCGCATCGATGACATTCACCGCGCCCAGGCCAAATTGTGTGATCGTCGAAACGACATCCATCCAGGACGCGTCGTTGTTAATCACAGGATTTTTCGCGCCGCTGTGCATGAGATCCGCGACGCGCAGCGTTAAGCGTCTGCCTAATTGGCCCCCTGGATGATTCGAAGCAAACTCGCTTTCCGTCAGTCCCTTGGCGCGCATCAGCGTCATCGCCAGCGCGTCACCAATAGCCAGCGCCACGGTCGTGCTGGTGGTCGGCGCCAGGTTCAAAGGGCATGCTTCCTGATCGACCGACGCATCGAGCACCGCGTCGGCGCGCTGTGCGATTGTTGAATTCAACTTCCCAACAATTGCGACCAATGGCACGTTGCGTTGCTTAATGTAAGGCAAAAGCGTAATTAACTCATCCGTCTCACCGCTGTTACTCAACATTAAGACGACATCGTCAGGCGCCACGATTCCCAATCCACCGTGCAATGCATCGGACGGATGCAGATGAATCGCTGCCGTGCCGCTGCTCGTCATCGTCGCCGCAATCTTCTGGGCAATGATTCCCGATTTGCCGACACCGAGCACGATTATCTTTCCCTTGCAATTCTTGAGAAACGACAGCGCTTGTTCCAGTTGCGCCGTCTGCAAGCGGGCCGCGGCCTTGGCAATCGCCGCGGACTCAACCCGCAGCAATTCTACGACGTGTGAATAATCAGACGAGTCGGTCATCGCGGTTGTTTGATATACGACGGACACGGTGAATTGCAAGCCGCGAAGCGCCCAGAACGCGTACATACCGGCCTCTCTTTGTAACATGAACTTAAGATCGAGCGCATAGACTTATCTGCGCCCTTCGACTATAGTGCGGGCCTCACAGGTTTTCACACTCGGCCCATTGCAGGAGTTGCTTAATGCCTTTTGGAAAATTGCTGCCGCGCGAGGAACAGTACTTCACCCTGTTCGCCCAGATGACTTCATATATCAACGACGCGGCGCGGACGCTCGTTGAAATGCTCTCGCACCGCGACGGCGATTATCAGGAGTACGTGCAGCGCATCAAGAGCATCGAGCACGCGTGCGACGACCTGACGCACAACGTGGCGACGCGTCTGAACCAATCGTTCATTACGCCTTTCGATCGCGAAGATATTTACATGATGTCCAAGGCGCTCGACGACGTGGTCGATCTCATTGACGGCGCCGCGCGTGCGGTCGTGATGTACGACATTCACGAAACTACCGAGCCGGCAAAACAACTCGCCGGAGTCATCCAGCGCATGGCTTTGCAATTAAACGAAGTCGTGTCGATCCTGCAGAAACCAAAAGGGGTCACTGAGCGATTGGTTGAGCTGCACCGTCTGGAAAATGAAGGCGACGACATTTATCAGCGTGCGGTCGCGGGGCTGTTTCACGATCGCGGCGACCCTCTGGAAGTGCTCAAGTGGAAAGACGTGTACGAAAAACTCGAGGCCGCGATCGATCGCTGCGAAAACGTCGCCAACATTATCGAAGGCGTGATTATCAAGCACTCGTAAAGGTGAGGTTTTGAGTACGCACACCTGCGGCGTGCCATTAATTCAAATACTCTCTCGTGGAGCAGCACGCCAGAGGCGTGCGTACCCACGGCTCACTGTGCTATCGTTTTCTTATCCCCCAGCGCCCGCGTAGCTCAGTGGATTAGAGCGTTCGCCTCCGGAGCGAAAGGTCGCAGGTTCGACCCCTGCCGCGGGTACCAAATCTTGCCCAAATCCTCGACGCTCGTATGGAAAGTAATGTCTCAATTCGTCGCGGTGAGGGTTCGCCCACCATTCTGGTTGTGGAAGATTTCGACGATACTCGCCTGATGATGAAGATGTGGTTAGTTAAGAAGGGCTATCGCGTGCTCGAAGCCGAGACGGGCGAAGAAGGCGTTGCCATGGCCCAACAGGAGCGGCCGGACTTGATCATTATGGACATGATGATGCCCGGCATGAATGGACTTGACGCGACGCAATGCATAAGACAGGATCGCGCTCTGCGCCGCACGCCCATCGTAGCCGTTTCGGCTTACGGCGCCGACGAGTACCGGCGCATTGCAATCGAAGCCGGATGCACCGAATATGTTTCGACGCCTTTCGAGCCCGACGGCCTCGCTGAATTGATCGCAGCGCTACTTAACAATGAAGCCCCGAAAGATCAAACCACATCACCGGGTGATCGAGATCATTAACGTCTTATCGCTGTTATTAATTCTCTGCGTCTGCTTCACAACTAACGCGCAATCGCCAACTTGTTCCTTAAAAGTTGGTGAACTCAAAACGAATGCCGATTTGTACGGCTTGCATCTCGGAATGACGATCGAAGAGGTGAAGAAGGCCCTGCGGCTGGTCCAATTCGGCCCCGCCGATCGGCTCGGTGTGATGCGCACCAGTTTCAATCCCCACTTCGATCCGCGAGTTGAAAACACGGCGTTCCCTGACGTGCGCACGATTTCGCTCGACTTCCTCGATGGCAAGCTGGTGACTATCTGGATCGGTTACGAGGCCACCTTCAAATGGCCCAAGCTCGACGAGTTCGTGGCCAACTTCAGCCAGTCGCTCGGTGTGCCCTCTGATTGGCCCGTCAAACGAAATACCCGGCAATTATCATGTGAGAAATTCTCGTTAACCGCGCAGCTGATTGGCGGCGGTCCCAGCCTTCGCATCAACGATGAAGCGGCCCAGGAGGTGGCCACGGCGCGGCTCGCCGAAGCCATCGACGCGGACGAGAAACAAGTCATTGGCGACACGCGCACGAAAAGCTACTATCCGTCCGACTGCGCGGGCAAAGACTCTGTACCGCAAAATAGCCGAGCAGTCTTCAAGACGAAAGAAGAAGCTGAGAAGGCCGGGTTTACGCTGTCAAAGGATTGTCAGTAAGGCACAGACTCGGTCTCAGTGATCTCAGATATCAGATCTCAGATTTTGAGATTCAAATTTCGGATTTCAAATTCAAAAAGACTTGTCTGTACCAAGTGAAGGAGGAGCCCATGTTCAAGGAATTCAAGGAGTTCATCGCTCGTGGAAACGTGATCGACTTGGCAGTGGCATTAATAATCGGCGCTGCATTCGGCAAGATCATTACTTCGTTTGTCGAAGGGATCATTATGCCACCCATCGGCATGCTGCTCGGGAAGATTGATTTTGCCAGCCTGTTCTATGTGCTCGATCATTCGAAAGGTCAGCCAGTCTCGTTGGCGGATGCCAAAACCAAAGGCATTCCGGTCGTTGCCTACGGCGCTTTCATTAACGACATCATTAACTTCGTAATCATCGCTTTCGTGATCTTCCTCATCATTAAAGCCGTGAACCGGACGAGAAAAGCCAAAGAGGCGACAACGAAAAACTGTCCGCAGTGTCTGACCGCGATCCCGCTCGCTGCCACACGTTGCGCGGCTTGCTGTTCAGATCTACAGCCGGCCTAATTGGCCGCAGTCATCTCCTTGACGGTCCGTTTGTGCGGTTCTTACAATGAACCTTTGACCCCGCGCAATCGTACAAGTTTCTGCTGATTAAGGAGACATTCATGAGTACACCATATCAACCGCCAACA
>DASQYL010000122.1:0-2895 GCA_035639235.1 Pyrinomonadaceae bacterium
AACCGGTGCCGACTTCGAGCAGGCTGCCGACTCGGCCGTGTAATTCGACGCGGCCGGTGGTCGGCTCTGTTACCCGCGACAAAATTTTTAGCAAGGTCGACTTGCCCGCGCCGTTACGGCCAATGATGCCGACCACCTCGCCCGCGTTGACTTTGAAATTTACGTCGCGCAATGCCCAGATGTGTTTTTTATCCGCGCCGTTTTTGCCGTTCAAAGGCGCGCGCAACCTGTTGACCAGAGTTTCGCGCAGGGTGGTGTAAGCCGAAGCCTCGCTGCCGATGCGATACTGCTTGCCCACGCTCTCGACTTTAATGATCGGCGTCATAAATGGCTCAGACTATATCTGCGAAGCGCCGTTCCATGTGGCGAAATGAATAGGCGGCATAAATCAAAATCACGACAGTGATCGTCGTTGAAATGCCCAGCGATTTCCAATCGAACGGCTGGTTCGCAAACACTGCGGCGCGAAAATTTTGAATGATGCCGGTCAGCGGATTCACGGCAACGGCCCAACGCAACTTGCCGCGCACCATGCTCAATGGATAGATCACTGGCGAGACAAACATCCAAAGCTGAATCAAGAATGGCACGGCGTAACGCACGTCGCGATATTTGACATTGAGCGCCGAAAGCCACATGCCGACGCCGAGTGCCAGCATCGTAGTCAACACGACCAGCGGCACGATCATCAAGAGCGCCCACGTTGGCTGGATGTGGTAATAAATCATCAGGCCGATTTGGACCACGAAAGCCAAAGCGAAATCGACCAAGCCGGCGGCCACCGCTCCCGCCGGCACGATCATGCGCGGGAAATAAATCTTGGTAATCAAATGAGCGCTGCCAACCAGGCTGTTGCCGCTGTTGGTGACCGCGTTGGCAAAGAACGTCCAAAGCACGAGCCCGGCGTAAGCGAAAATTGGATACGGCGGCCCGTCGGTCTTGATGCCGGCAAGTCTGCCGAACAACAAGTTGAAGATCAGCATCGTCAGCAGCGGCTGGAGAATGGCCCAAGCCGCGCCGAGCAGCGTCTGTTTGTATCGTACTTTGACATCGCGCCAGGTAAGGAAATAAAGCAGCTCGCGATAGGCCCAGAAGTCTCTCAGGCCCAGCGAGACGCTCGATTTGCCGGCTTCAATTATGACGCTAGCGCCAGACACAGCCGCGACCGTGCCGTTTTGTTCGGGACGGTCTGCCTGGCTTGCTGCCGGTGTGCTTGACGAGAGTGCTTCAGGTGTCACTGCTCAAAGTTGTCGCTTGACGAATTGACTGCGCAGTTCGACAAAAGTCTAACAGTCCGGTCTTTGCGAATACAACCGTGGCGCCGGGCAATCAGGCACCGCCGTTGACAGGCTCAACCTTCGCTAATTACTGTAAACGTCCGAAAAATGATTACTCGAGCGATCGCGAGATGAAACGACTCTTCATAACCGGGGGCGCCGGTTTTATCGGTTCGGCCTTCGTCAGACTGGCGCTGACCGAAGCACCAGACTGCCAAGTCGTCAACTTTGATGCGCTCACCTACGCGGGCAATCTCGATAATCTCAAAGACGTCGAAGGCGAGAATTACCGATTTGTCCACGGAGACATTGGCAATCGTGACGCGGTGATGACGGCGCTGGATGACGAGGTCGATGCGATTGTGAATTTTGCGGCGGAGTCTCACGTCGATCGCAGCATCGCTTCGGCCGATGAATTTATCAGGACGAATGTACTAGGCACCCAAGTGCTGCTGGATTGTGCGCGGGCACGCGGAGTCAAGCGTTTCGTGCAGGTCTCAACCGACGAAGTCATGGGCAGCCTACCGGAAAATGAAGCAGCGTTCTTTACCGAAAAATCGCCGTTTCAACCCAACAGCCCGTACGCCGCTTCGAAAGCGGCCGCCGAGCATTTGGTGCGCGCGGCCCGACATACTTTCGGGCTCGATACGGTGATCACGCGTTGCGGGAATAATTACGGCCCACGCCAGTTTCCGGAAAAATTTTTGCCGTTGATGATTGCCAACGCAATGAATGATGAACCGATCCCGGTCTATGGCGACGGCTGTAACGTCCGCGACTGGATTTTTGTTGACGATCACTGCCGGGCCATCTGGCTGGCACTTGAAAAAGGCAAACCCGGTTCGACATACAACATCGGCGCGCGAAATGAACGACGCAACATCGATGTCGCAAAATCAGTGCTGCGTCAGCTTGGCAAGTCTGAATCGCTCTTAACGTTCGTCACCGATCGTCCCGGACACGATCGGCGGTATGCAATCGATCCTGCTTTGATCGAATCGGAGTTGGGATGGAAGCCACAGGAAACCTGGGATAGCGGATTAAGCAAAACGATCGAATGGTATCGCACGAACAATGATTGGATTGAGCGTGCACGGAGCGGCGCCTATCGTGAATTCTACGCGCGCCAGTATGGAAGCGAGGTCGCCACGCGTTGAAAGTTCTTGTCACCGGGGCCCGAGGATTGGTGGGACGAGCAGTCGTGTCCTCGTTCACCGACAAAGGTGAGTCGGTGGTTGCTTTGACTCATCAAGATCTCGACATCAGCGACCGCGTTGCTGTTCGAGATCAAATCGCCGCCGCGTCGCCTGATGTAGTCGTGAATTGCGCTGCCTGGACCGACGTCGACGGCTGCGAGTTCGATCAACAGCGGGCCGAACGAGCGAACGCGCGCGGTCCTGAGTTTTTGGCTCGCGCCTGCCGCCGCGCCGCGGCACTATTCATCACGATCTCGACAGACTATGTCTTTGATGGCGAGAAGGAAGGTTTTTACACGCAACGCGATCAACCTAATCCGCAGAGTATCTATGCAAAATCGAAACTCGACGGCGAACGTCGCGCACAGGAGAGTTGGGCCAGAACGATCGTAGTTCGCAGTGGCTACATTTTTGGACCCGGC
>DASQYL010000123.1:0-14472 GCA_035639235.1 Pyrinomonadaceae bacterium
AGTTTCTCGGTATTGAGACTTCGGCGGTGCAGCCAATGACGGCGATGCGGCTGGCGTTCACACGGGGCGCCGCGCGGCAGTTTGGCGGCGAGTTTTTCTACTATCATGCGCCGAATTTTGGCGACACGGCGACGACCTTTACGAAGCAACAGAACTTTGCCGGGCCCGATAATTTCTTCCATTCGCGTTACGGCGCGACGATGGGTCCATCTTTGTCGTGGTATCGTAAGAGTTATTATCTTTATTACATGTCGGGCGCGTCGGCGGTCTATCTCGAACAGGGATTCGATCAATTCTTCAAACCCGGCCCGGGCGAACATCCCTTTCAACTGAATCCACTCGGCCGCATCACTGACGAATTCATTAGCTTCGCCGAAAAACATCCCGATCGCGGCCAACCTTACACGCCGATTGCCTTCCTGCTCGATCCAGCGCATGGATGGGACATGACCGACTATCCGCAGTGGCCATTCGGCATTTCGCAAATCAATCGGAGCGATCGCGCGCTACGCGAATTGTTTGGCGCCGCTTACTTCCCCGGACTGGTTCGTGAAGGTGAAGCGGCGAGTGGTGAGCGACAAGCATTCGTGCCGGCTGTGTTTGGAAATGTTTTCGATGTGCTGGTGGCATCAGAGACACATAAAGATGCGGTTGATTCTTACCGCGCGGTAATAGCTGCGGGCTCATTTGGAAGAAATCAATATCGAGCCGTCGGGAAATTATTCTTCGTTTCGGATTGAGCGCTAATCTCAGAAGTCTGACCGGTGAGGAAGGGGAAGCGAATCAGCCACAGATGAGCACAGATTTTCACAGATAAAAGGCTCGATCAAATTGTTCTGATCCGTGTTTATCTGTGTGAATCTATGGCTAAATTTGCGACGAGAATTGCCGTTCCTGATGGTCGGGGTTCTAACACAAGAGTGAAACCGCGATCGGCTTCTCCTCGTAAACACAACTTCACATGGATGAATCGAAACCTACTCTGGTACTCGACCGCGTCACTAAGAGCTTCGGCGACTTCACTGCAGTCAGCGATCTCAGTCTGCAAGTGAAGCCGGGCCGCGTCTTCGGCTTGATTGGACCAAACGGCGCCGGCAAGACGACGACGATCCGCATGATCGTCAATATCACCGTGCCCGACTCAGGACGCATCGAGTTGCTGGGCCAACGAATGACAACCGCGTTGCAGGATCGTATCGGTTATCTGCCGGAGGAACGCGGATTATATCGAAAGATGAAAGTCGGCGAGCAACTTCGGTTCTTCGCCGAATTGAAGGACCTAAGCGGCCGAGAGGCCGATGCGCGCATCGACAAATGGCTGCGGATATTGCAACTGACCGAGTGGAAGGAGAAGCGCACGAAAGACTTATCCAAGGGCATGCAGCAGAAAGTCCAGTTCATCACTGCCGTGATTCACGATCCCGATCTGCTGATTTTGGATGAGCCATTTTCCGGCCTCGATCCGGTGAACGTCGACGTCATGAAGGAAACGATTCTCGAGCTGCGGCGCGCGAACAAGACGATCATTCTTTCGACGCACCAAATGGAAATTGCTGAGAAGCTTTGCGACGACGTTTGCATGATCAATAAGTCGCGAAAAGTTTTCGACGGCCGGTTGCGCGACATTCGACGGAGCTTCGCACGCAACGCAGTGTGTGTTCGGTTTGAAGGGACCGATGGATTGCTGAACGATCCGGAAATCGTTACCAATATTCGAGAGGTGGGCGAAGACTTTGAAGTGCTTCTGGCGCCTGGCGCCAATGCGCAGACGCTGCTGAAACGTTTGGTAGATGCGGGCGTCGTCATCAGGAAGTTTGAACTGGTCGAGCCATCGCTGCACGACATCTTTGTGGCGAGGGTCAGGGAATCTGCATGAAAAAATTTTTCGCGGTCGTCAGACGTGAATACGTCCAGCGCGTGCGCACGAAGTTTTTCGTGATCGCTACCATCCTGGGTCCATTATTGACAGTTGGGTTCACGGTAGTGCCGGGGTTGATGATTGGCATGAAGACGGGTGGTCCCTCGCGCATCGCCATCATCGATCAAACCGGTAACATGTATGAGCGCGTCGCCAGTGAAATCAACGACGACGAAGAGCGGCCGAAGCCACAGCCAACAACTCCAACTATGCCTCAGCCGGGTCCGGCGGGCACCAAAGACCGCGCGCGGCAGACGGCAAAATTGGTGAAGGCGGATTATGCAATCGAGAAGGTCGATTTGCAGGGACGATCGCTCCAGGAAGTGATAAACAACCTCGATGCCAGAGTCAGCAGTCACGATTTGGACGGCTACCTGATCCTGCCGCCTGATCTATTGAAAGGCGGGCAGCCGGAATTTCATGCGCGGAATACGGCCGACTTGATAACCAGCGAGCAACTTCAACGCTCAATCAGTCAGGCAGTGAGGTCGCAGCGGCTGGTTAATAACGGCATCGACGAAAAGAAGCTCGACGAGTTATCAAAACCGATTCGTTTAAAGTCGACCGGGGCCGCGGGCGAAGAAAGCAAAGGAGAAGCCGGCTTCTTCCTGGTCTTTGGGGCTGCGATGCTGATCTATATGAGCGTGCTCTTGTACGGGCAGGTCGTGTTGGGAGCGGTGATCGAAGAGAAAGAAACGCGCATCGCTGAAATACTCTTCTCATCGATGCGCTCGTTTCCGCTGATGATAGGAAAACTTATCGGGGTATCGCTGGTGGCGTTAACGCAACTTGGAATTTGGGCGGTGACCTTTGCGGCCGTCTCGGTGTGGGCGGCGGGCTCGTCGTTGTCTATGCCGCATATTTCACCGTTCATCTTTGTCTGGTTCGCGATCTTCTTTCTGATGGGATTCTTCATCTACGCAACTGTTTATGCCGTTGTCGGATCGATGGTGACGACCACTCAAGAGGGCGGGCAATTGGCCATGCCGGTTGTCTTGTTTCTGATTGCGGCTCTCTTTGTGTCGTTCAACATTATTCGCAGCCCAAATTCACCGTTGGCTTTCTGGGCTTCGATGTTTCCGTTCTTTGCGCCTATTACGATGCTAGTACGAATTGTGACTGAGACTCCGCCGTTGTGGCAGATTCTACTTTCGCTGGGACTTGGATTCGCGACAGCGACGGGCCTGATTTGGTTGGCGTCGCGCATCTATCGCGTCGGCATGTTGATGTACGGGAAGAAGGCGACGATTCCGGAAGTCATGCGATGGGTGAGGCAAAGTTGATTCGCCACAGAGACACAGAGGGCACAGAGATGAAAAGAAAATTAATTAGCGTTGTTTCCTCTCCGTGGCTCTGTGGCTGATTCGATCTATGGCGATTGAAATTGAAAAGAAATATCGTCTGACGAAGTCGCAGCGCAAAAGAATCGAGCAGCGTATGCGGCAAATGTCGCCGGCGCCGTCAGAGCTGGAGCACGAGGAGAACACGATCTATAGCGGCGGCCTCCTCGATCGGCCAGGATCTGCGCTGCGTCTGCGCCGCGTGAATGGGCGCGCGCTGTTGACGTTCAAACAGCGCCGGCCCAGTAAATCGGCGATTAAGTATCAGGAAGAGCACGAGGTCGCCGTTGCGGATGCCGACGCGATGGCGGCGATTATCGATCGATTGAATTTTCGTCCCGGGGTGATCTACGAAAAGCGGCGCACGCGTTGGCAAGTCGGCAAAGCAAAAGTGGTCATCGATGAATTGCCGTTCGGATTGTTCATGGAAATTGAAGCGTCAGTAAAAGAGATTAAGCGCGTCGAAAAGCTTCTGGGTGTTGAGACTCTACCAGCGGTAAGGGAAACCTATCCGAGTCTTACGCGACAGCTTGGCAAAAAAACCAAGCGCGGAGTAATTGAAGCGCGGTTCGCGAAGTCAACCCGGCCCACCACAACGCCAGCTCGAAAGAAATAGCCGCAGATTCAGCACATTTGCACAGATAAAAAGAAGCCGTGTTGCTGGTTCTTATCTGCGCAAATCCGCGTTCATCTGCGGCGAATTATTCCGCGTCAATAGCCGCGTTCACGCACGTCGACTCGCTGGATCGAAAACACCACGCGCATCGTCTCCGGCCGGCGATCGAGCGAAGCCGGAACGAACGCCGCGTCCTGTTGCAAGGCATTCTGGAATTCCTGGAGCATGCGTCGATCGCGCGGAGCCTGCACGACGTTTGCCAACGAAGCCGATCCGTTCATGAAAACGTCAGCCACGATCACCATGTCGTCCTGCCGTTCGGCGCCGTTTTGCGGCTCCCAGTTCAACGTCGCCAGCGATCCTCCCGGATTCAAACTCGGTGATTCAGTATTGTAAGGCGTCCGCAACGCCGCATAACTCTCAGGTGAGATCGGCTTGTTGATATCAAGAACCGTGGCGAACATTTGATCGGAGTCGTCAGCGAGCTGAATTTGATCGAAAGCCAGCGTCGCTTCGCGCAAGGCGATCATGTGCGGCCGCAGAGCCGCAAAAACAGCCGTGAAGATGACAAGGGAGGCCAAGGAGCTGAAGGCGTAACGCATGGGGCGAGGCTGCAACCACTTCAAAGCCCAATCGTTGACCCGATCGATCGTGGTGGCGTTGCGACGTGCGCGCAGCTCCGCCGTCTTGACCGCCAGCGCGCTATTAATCGCTGGAATCAAATTGGCCGGCGGCGCCGGTTTGGCTAACGTCGCCAGACTTCTGCGCACAGCGCGCAGTTGATCGACGTGCGCGCGGCAAACGGGACAGACTTCGAGGTGACGATAGCACGCCTCCCGCTCGCCCGAGGTCAGACCGTCGTCAACGTAAAGCGAAAGCGATTGTTGAATGTCGTCACAATCCATTGCCAATTTCCAATTGCCGATTTCCAATTCCGAGACCTTTGGTTTTTCCCAATCGGCAATCGGCAATTGAAAATCAAAAATGCTTTCGAATGGCTCGCCTCTCCCAGCGATTTGCAAGTCAGCCGGGGAGCGAAGCGCTGCGGTTGTTGCTGGCCACGTTACTCACGCTCCCTTGGCTGATCGCCCGGCCCTCTTTCAAGTAGTCACTTCGACCCAACTTGGCACCGAGTTTTGTGACACCGGACAGGCAAGCCATTCGATTTACAAAGAACCTTCTAACTGCCGCCGCAATTCCAGCCTGCCGCGGGAGATGCGCGACTTGACGGTGCCAATGCTGATCTGCAGCGTGTGCGCGATCTCTTCATAACTAAATCCCTCGACGTCTCTGAGCACCACCGCTTCGCGATAGGATATTCGCAACCCTCCCAGGGCCTCGCGTAACTGCGTCTCGCGTTCGCGCGCCAAAGTTTCCTGCTCGGGACTGGGTGCGCTCCGGTTTGGCAGGGTGGCGGCGAGCGATTTCTCTGATCGTTCGTCGGTTGCGTCGAGCGAGACGGTCGCATCGCGCCGGCGCCTTCGCCACCATCGCCAGCGATTCCGCGCCTGATTAATCGCGATTCGATAAATCCACGTGCGCAAAGATGCGTCACCGCGAAACCGATCGATGTTTTGAAAAGCTCGCAAAAATGTCTCCTGCGTCAGGTCGCGCGCCTCTTCAGCATCGCTCGTCAGGCGAAACAGAAGCGCATACACGTCGCCGGTATATTCAGCCACCAGGCGCTCGTACGCGGCCGCGTCGCCACGCCGCAACTTTTCAAGGAACTGATCTTGCGCGGGAAGGCGGAGATCGAACTCCGCTGCCTGAGCAACGCTCTCTATATCCGCATGTGCGCGGAGTGCGATTTGCTCTCCGTAGCTCATTCGGAATCCTCCCAGCCGAGAAGCCCGCAAAGCGGCGCGCGGCGTTGCTTCCCGCAGCCACACTCGTTTAGACAACCGCTCCGGCGGCTTTGTTCCCAGTTAATGCTGTGCATTGGTCGTGCACTTCAGCAATTTCGATGATTTCGGGCGCCTCAACGTTGCGAATGTAACGCAAGCCGTTAGCATGCGACTTTCTCTTTGATTATTAGCGAATTATCAGTTCGCATTTACATCAACGGTCGCTTGACAACGTTCTGAGCGGTCGCTAAATTCGCTGTTTCTGCGATCATACACCAATTCGAACGCAGTTGACTGTGCATTCTTGCAAAAGGAAATCCCTTGGCTAAGTATAAAAAGAAGCGCGCGCGCGAACTAAAGCAGGATCGGTTCCGCGACGCTACTATGCTGCTTGCCGATCGCCTGGCTGATCGCGTCGCCGGCCATCGACAGCAGATCCTTTACGGTCTGATCGGCCTGGTAATCATTGGCGTCGGTATTTACGCAATAGTTCGCTGGCGGCACAAACATGCCGACGAAGCAGCGGCCGCGATGGGCCGCGCCATTGCGATCAACGATGCCGACATCGGTCCAAACCCGCCGCCGGGTTCGCGCGATCCCTTCTTTACCAATCAGCAAGAGCGCTCCGAACGAGCGATTCAGGAATTTGAAAAAGTCGCCGCCAAGTACGGCGATCCATACCGCTCGGAAGCACGTTATTTTATTGCCACCAATGAACTCATCACCGATCGTTTGAAAGCTGAAACTGATTTGCAGACCCTGGCCAACGCGGGTGGCGACGTCGGCGTGCTGGCGAAATATGCGCTCGCCCAGGCGAAAGAGTCGGACGGCGCGCTCGATCAAGCGGCTGCGCTTTATTCGCAGCTGGCTGCGGCAAATTCTCAGCTCGTGACGCCCGACAGTGCTAATCTTCGCCTCGCGCTGGTTTATAGCAAGCAAGGTAAGAAGAAAGAAGCGTCTGACATCCTGTTCAATATGGTCTCAGCCGCGCGCAGCGCCAAAGATAAAGACGGCAAAGCCATTCCCGAATCAGCCGCGTCGCGCAGCGCATCACAAGAGCTTCTCAAGATAGATCCAGATCGCCAAAAGCAGTTACCCGCGCCTCCTTCTCCGCTAAACGGTCTCTTCTGAGATTTTACGCATGGACAATCTGGCGCATTCGTTGGTCGGCCTGACAGCAGCCAAGGCTGGCCTCGACAAGCTTTCGCCTTACGCGACGAGCGTTTGCGTGGTTTCCGCAAATATCGCCGACGCTGATTTCATTACGCTATTTTTTGGCGACCGCTGGACGCTGCTTCAATATCATCGCGGCATCACGCATTCAATCGTCGGCACGATTGCGATTGGCCTAATCGTTCCGACTTTTGTTTTTCTGTTTGAGCGCATCGTCACGCGCATGCGCGGACGGCCACCAAAGATTCGGTTTGCTGGGCTGTTGTTAGCTTCGATGATAGCAGCGGCGACGCATCCATTCATGGATTGGACCAACAATTACGGCGTGCGTCCGCTGTTGCCGTGGAGCGGGCGATGGTTTTATGGCGATCTGGTTTTTATTGCCGATCCATACATTTGGCTTGGTCTCGGCGCAGTCGCGTTCCTTTTGACCAGCGATAAGAGGTGGAAATTGATCGGGTGGTCTTTCATCGCCGCGATTGCCACGTTGGTTTTGATTGGCGCAAGTCGCCAGACCGACCCAGAAGCATTTGCCGTCCGTATCGCGTTGGCGATCTGGACGATAGGGATCATCGTCGCAGTGTCTTTGCGCCGGCTCGGTCCGAAACCTTTGCTCGGGAGCAGAGCCGCGATGATTGCGCTCGCTTCCTTGGTTCTCTACTGGACCGGTTTGGCTTTCGCGCATGGTCGGGCCTCCGCGCAGACTGCTTCGCTTGCCGCGAGCATTGCGCACGAACATCACGAGAGCCTGATTAAAACCGCGACGATGCCAACTGAAGCGTCGCCATTTCGCTGGCAGTCCGTCGTCGAGAGCGATGTTGCCTTTTATAAATTTGCGGTGATCGTCGGAAGCGACAAGAGCAGCCTCGACGATGTCACCAAATTTGAAAAGCCTACCGGGAAAACAGAGCAGCTCGTTTCGTCGGCTGAACAAGACCGTCGCGCGCAAGCCCTGCTTGGCTTTGCGCGCTTCCCGCTCGCGCGCGTGAACACCGACAATTGCATCGGGCAGGTACTCGTTCAAATGGCTGATTTACGTTACACTGAGCCGGGACGCGGCCGTGGGAACTTTTCAGTAAACATACCCGTCGATTGTCCTTTGCCCTGAAACATCGGTGTTAATACCCGAAGCGGTAGCGACGGGCTCAAGAGGCTTGACTCACATTTTCGACGAATCAACATCGAAGAATCGCCGGAAGGCGCTTTCGCGAAACAAGTCACGTGGCAAGAAGCTCGCTTCGATTCGCGTTTCTTCGGGTGGGTATCTCGCGCTGGCCGCCGTGATGACGTTTTTGGCGCTGGTATGTTTGCGAACGCACCGTGATTTAGGCGCGCTGGTGATCATCGTCAGCACCTGGACTTCGATTCCGCTGCTCATGCTTACGGATCGATTGAGTTTCGACGGCGCAACTTTGCGGCGAACCGGGCTCAGCGCCTTCATTCAAAGACGCGTTTTTCGTCGCGCGCTGGACGTGGCAATCGCCGACGTCGAACGAGTTGAAGTCGCCAGCGTCCGCACTTTGCGCCGCGGCGGCAACGTTCGCTATCGCTATCGCGTGGACGTGCTCGCCGATCAGGTCACGCTGACGTTTTCATCTGGCCGGAATTTTCGCCGGATGGTGCGCGCACTGCTGACACGCATCGACGATCACAAGATCGACGCGCGCGCCTGTGAAGTGCGCGATCATTTGGTCGAACCGGCGGCAGGGCGTGCGGAAGCCGATCGTCTGGGTGTGGCGTCAAGCGACGTTCTTGATAATACAAATGCCGCCACCAAGATGATCGAAAAGCGCAGGCGAGAAACGCCGGCGATATTGAATCCCGATCTGGAGCGCGCGGCGCTTCTGCGTCGCTGCGCCAACGACTTGCGCATCGCGGGCCGCCTCAAACAATCTGCCGAGGCCTTTCGCCGGGCCTTGCTGATAACACCGCGCAACGCTTGGATGATTTACGAATACGCGCGCCTGCTCAGATCGCAGGCCAGCGCCTTCAGTGACGCGCGTTTGCTTGGCCGCGCATGTGCAGCTTTGAAGCTGGCCTCGTTGCGTGCGCCTGAAGACCCTCGCTTGCTCGAACGGGTGGGCGAAAGTTTATTGGAATATTGCGATCCCGATCGCGCCGCGAAAATATTTCGCAAAGCGATCGAGTTGGACGAGCACGCTTACCGCGCGCAATTGGGACTGGCAGAGGTCGCATTGAACGATGGCAAGCTCGCACACGTGATTCATCATTACAACGAGGCGCGCCGCAACGCGCCCGACAAAGCCGGGGCGCGCCTGGCCCAGCGCGAAGCCGATTATTATGCTCGGCTGAATAACGACGAAGACTATCTGAATTCCGAGCTGCGGCGGATGAATTGGCTCGAAGGCGCGGGACGCATCCAGCACGTCAGCGCGCGCCTCAGTTTCGCAGCCTTGCTAATCGCCCTGGTGGCGTCTTCAATCGATCAACTCGTGGCGGGACTGGCCTGGGCGCTGGCCTCTTCGTCGATCATCGCTTGGTCAGGTTCTTTGATCACCAGAAAATTTCTCATGACCCGCCGTCGCGTGCAAAGCGACGCCTAAGGACCACAGGGGTCTTCTCCCTGATCCAAGAATAATCGCAGCCAGAACTATTGCTGTGAAGACGTTTCTTTCCCGCGTGAACAGGATTCCTGTAGCCCTGTGATCTGCATCACAGTTCGTCTGAGAAAAGGCTTGACAGCTGATTGCAACAGGAATAGCCCTGCGCCCAAAGGCTTTGCAAGTTATCGAGCAACGAAGAACCAAACGGCCTCCCGCATTGCTGCGTAAGATAGCAAATCGAACCAGTTTTTGGAGTCTTATGATCAAGAAAAATCGAATATTTATCATCACTATAATCAGTGCTGGCCTACTCATTGGTTCGCTAGTTACCATAGCTGGGCGCAGTCAGAACAACAATCAAAGCTCACGCAAGGTTGATGACCGTTTGCTCGCAAAGCAGATCGAAGATGAAGCAACTCCAATTGTTGATTTGCAAAATCCTGACACCTCGGACCGGGTTGATAAAAACAAGCGGAGATTAATAAACGCTCGGCATGACAATGAGGGCTCTGATAAGACACGTCCCGGCGACGGTGCGGTGGGAGAGCCTGAAAGGCGCGCCGGCTTTTCCGACATCCCAGTCGCGAAAAGCGATCTCATTGTGGAGGCAGTAGTCTCCGAATCGCATGCGTTTCTTTCAAATGATAAGACGGGTATTCATTCGGAGTTCACGTTGCTCGTTTCAAAACCTCCAAAGTTGACCAACGGACTGGTCATTAACGTCAACGATCGGATTGTAGGGGAGCGATTTGGGGGGAGAATCAAGTACCCCTCAGGCCAAATAACTCGTTGGCGAATTGGAAGAGAAGGGATACCTATTATTGGGAAACGCTACCTTTTCTTTCTAACTAAGATGGATGAGGATACTTACGAAATACTAACGGCATATGAAATCCAAGGCGATACAGTTTCTCCTCTTGATGGCTCGCGTACCGAACCTGGAGGACGTCAGGGCGCTTCGATTTTCGATAAACACAGCGGTGAGAACCTGGACTCCTTTATGGCAGAAGTCGATACGGCCATTAACAACACCAAGGAAGGGGGCAGGAGGCCGTGAATCAAGCAAAGCTTGCAAACGCGCTTCTCGCCTTGATCGTCCTCACGTGTTTGGGGCACTCGGTCAAGGTTGCCGCACAAGACCCTTTACTCTCAGGTTGTCAGGGCCGGGTCATAACGCTCCCATAAACAAGCCCGGCTGGCCTCAAGGCACAACCGTTGATGTGTGGATCGATCCTGCAATAACAGACCCCCGACTAACGCAAGTCCAAGCCGCATTCAATAACTGGACTCAAAATAGCGCAGCAAATGGATCAGGAGTGACGTATCGTTTTGTGGGGGGCACAGAACCGCCGGACGGACAGGGTTATAAGGTGAAGAATCAAACGCCTCCCGGCTCGAACCCTCCACGAATTGAGACTTTTACGTACCCAGACGGCATTGCTCCCACATCTGCTGCAGTTACATATTTGAGTCCTAATATAACTAACCCGGACGCCGTGCTAGAAGCGATGTCTCATGACATCGGTCATCCGGCGGGGTTTGACGATTGTGGTGATTGTGCGCCCAGTGAATCAATAATGGCTACACGCGACCGCTACACGAACGATAATGATGTCATTGGTAGGGTCACGACCCCCACTCCGTGTGATAACGAACAACTTTACCTCAACAATCACCCGGACTGTGTTCCCAATCCGGAAGCTCAAGAAAAAGACACGTGGTGCGTATATTGTTGTTGCTGGATAAATTTTGGTGATGAATGTACGGCTCCGACACCAACACCAACACCAACTCCAACACCAACGCCTTGTGGAATAGACGGAGATCGGTGTAGCGGGGCGAGTTGTTGTCCGGGATACGTGTGTGGCGAAATATCAGGAACCTGCATGGTCTGCCAGCCAAATCCACAAGATCCGTACGAGGAGTGTATGAGCGAAGCCTGCGCATTGAGTTATGCTTTGGGCGCCGTTTACTGTACGGGCTGGGGAGGTAATGCCTGGACGCCGATTCTTGTTGACGTGACCGGAAATGGGTTCGACCTCACTAACGCGGCGAATGGTGTTAACTTCGATTTGAATGCTGACGGTGCGGCTGAACACGTTGCGTGGACGGCATTGGGCTCGGATGATGGCTTTCTCGCACTTGATCGCAACGGGAACAACATCATCGACAACGGCAAGGAATTGTTCGGTAACTTCGCCGAGCAAGCTGTGTCGGATGATCCGAATGGTTTTCGCGCCCTGGCTGAATTCTATAAACCGGAAAACGGCGGAAACGGTGACGGAATAATTGACAGTCGCGACTCTGTTTTCGCAAGTTTACGCGTATGGCAGGACGTTAACCACAACGGCATTTCAGAACCGAATGAACTACACACGTTGTGTGAACTTGGTATCGAGTCGATAGACCTGGACTTCAAGTTATCGAGGCGACGCGATCGTTGGGGCAATACGTTCAGATACCGTGCAAAAGTCTACGGTACCAATCATCGAGATCTCGGTAGATGGGCTTACGACGTATTCCTACTTCACGGCAACTAATCGTGCTTGTCGTTCTACTGCATTTCTCAACCATATCGTCGAGGTTTCGGTGGTTGGAAAAGCCTCGCGGGACCTTTTCGTTTTTATCAATAGCCTAAAAATCTATGATTGGCATTGGTTAAAGCCACGGGTTGCAATTCCCGCAAAGGTAGAATCTGAATCCCAGCGTTGACTCAAGCCTGATTCGTTATCTCTTACGATATCTATAGCCACGTCAGTCGAAGACTAACTGCAACTTGAAAGTGCTTGCCATGCGTTTCCCAACGCATTAGGCTAAGAACCGCGATGGGCAAAATTCGTCAGATGATTCGTGTTGATGGAAGAGACGCTTGGACGATGTTTGATTCGGGCGCGCGGAATACTTATATAATTCCGGAAGTGGCCTCGCTGTTGGACACGACGAAGCTCCCCCAACCAACTTACACACGACTAGGAGGCGCGCCCGAAGAATCGACGACAGCCGCCGTACTGGTTGGACAGATCGAAGACAAGACGTTTCATACCGAAGCAATGATCATCGATCGCATCGGCACGGACGAAGACGAAAAACAGATCGAGATTCTCTTCGGAGCATTAGCTATGCAGCAGTGGGGGATAAGGCTCATGCGTGAAACTGAATCACTGGATCTCTCGCATTTCCCGTCCGAGTTTATCGAGTTCTAAACTATTAAAAAAATAGCCTGTGCTCAACTCTTACGACTGATATTTAATCAGCGACTTGACGTCGTAGCCTTCCAGTTTTTGCCGGCCCGGCAGAAATTCCAACTCGACGACGAAGACCAGACCATCGACCGTTCCGCCAAGGCTCTCAACCAGATTGCAGACTGCTTTTGCTGTGCCACCGGTCGCCAATAGATCGTCGGCGATGATCACGCGATGGCCGTTTCCAATCGCATCGCGATGAATCTCAAGTGTGTCCTGGCCGTATTCAAGATCATAAGAGATTGACGCGCGTTCAGCCGGCAGCTTCTTCGGTTTGCGCACGGGAACAAATCCGCTGCCGAGGTGATAAGCCAGCGCCGGAGCAAAGATAAAGCCCCGCGCTTCGATGCCAATCACCGCATCAATCTGCGCGCCTTCGTACTGCGCCGCCAGGGCGTCGACGGTCTTGCGCAGACCTTCCGGATGTTTCAACAAAGTAGTGATGTCATAAAAATTTATTCCCGGTTTCGGGAAATCGGGCACTTCGCGAATCAGTTGTTTCAGCTCGTCCATGTGTCTCGTCAAATTCTCCGGTGATTTAAACGCCGCTCATGATATCATCCCTCACGAATTTCCGTCCCCAGGCATCGCGAAATCGCCAAGCTTGTTCATCATGAGAACTGCTCGCTTCATTCGGCGACTCATCGCGCTATTTGCACTCTTTTGTGTGTCCTCGCTCAATGCTCCTTCCCAACAGAGACCGGACGATGTCGTCCGCGTCAACACCGACCTGGTGCAAACGGACTTCATGGTTTTTGATAAGCAAGGCAATTTCGTCGACGGCCTCAAACGCGAACAATTGTTATTAAAAGTTGAGGGCCAGCCCCGCAACATCTCTTTTTTCGATCGGTTAACGGCCGGCAGCCGCAGCGAAGAAGCGCAGCTTGCAGCCGCGCGGGGAACGACAGCAACTGGGCTACCGCCGCCGGTGCCCCTGGATCGCGGACGCACGGTGTTGTTCTTTATCGATGATCTGCACCTGTCGCCCAGCAGCACAACGTACACGCGGCGAATGCTGAAGCAATTCATCGAGCGTGACATGAAGCAAAATGATCGGGCGGAAATTGCCTCCAGTTCCGGCCAACTCGGCTTTCTTCAGCAGCTCACCGACAATAAGACCGTGTTGACTTCCGCAGCCGATCGTCTGCGCTCATTACGGCCAAACATGCAAACCGCCGAGTACCCGCCGATCACCGAGTATCAGGCGATGGTGATAGAGCAGCGCGATTCAGACTTAATTGAATTCTTAGCTATAGAGCTTCTCAAACACGAGGGTTATCAACCGACAAGGAGTTCGATTGAGGGTGCGGCCGAGATAATCCGCGAGCGAGCCGCGCAGTTGATCGAGGAGGGGGCCGCGATTACCACACGCACACTCAGTGCTTTGCGTGGCTTCACCAACAGCGTTTCAGTCATACCAGGCCGCAAGATAGTCTTTTTCATTTCTGACGGCTTCTTTATCGACCAAAGAAGATCAGAGAATTTTGAAAGCTTACAGCGCATTACTAACTCTGCGTTGCGCTCCGGAGTCGTAATCTATTCACTTGACGCGCGAGGTTTGGGAGCTGGGCTTCCTGACGCTTCAAATCCAGGCTTAGCCGATACCAGAAACGTATTGTCGCGCGTCAATGCCGGCGAGGTGCGAGCATCACAGGATGTAATGAACGCACTTGCGTCAGACTCCGGCGGGCGCACCTTCTTTAATACCAACTCAATGCCAAATGCAGTGGCGACCGCATTGAAGGAATCGTCGACTTACTACGTCTTGGCCTGGC
>DASQYL010000124.1:0-6581 GCA_035639235.1 Pyrinomonadaceae bacterium
GGTTGGCTTGGGTGCTCACCTCGCGGCCCTGCGGCGAACCCGCGCGGGCGAATTCACGATCGCCGCAGGACGCACGCTCGATGAATTGCGAGCGGTGGCGGAAGCGAAATCAATTGCCCAGACAATTGTTCCCCCCGATGCTGTCTTGGCGCATTTGCCCGCGATCGATTTGAACGAAAGGAACGTCAAACGCGTCATGAACGGGCTTGCTGTGGAGATTGATTCAAATCACGAGCATGATCAGCGGGTGCGGCTCCGAGACCGCGCTGGTGAACTTGTGGCGGTTGGAACTTATGACACAGAGCGCAAGTCTGCGCATCCAGATGTCGTGCTCGGAGCCTGAAGCGAGCACGTCGGCCAATTCACCATCCTCGCTCCTACGGAGCCAGACTCCTCAGCCGCTCGTCATGCGGGCTCTTTGGAGTCCATAGGCGCAAGTCAAACACACGCTTACCGCAAGTGGTACTGATGACGATCACTTGTTAACATTTCGCACGCATGAAGAAGCGATATCTATTCGCGGGCCTCACCGGCGTGGTGGGGGGCGCAGTGGCCGCCAAACTTTTGACACGGCCGCGCGATGTAAATTGGCGCGATAGCCTCGACTTCATCTACAACCCTGAATACTCCTGGTTCACGCGCGTCAATGGCGTGCGCGTTCATTACCAGGAAGCCGGCGACGAGCAGGCTCCGCCGATCATTTTGATTCATGGCTTTATCTCCTCAAATTTGATTTGGAGTCACGTGCTGCTGCCCCTGGCGCGCAAAGGATTTCGCGTGATTGCGCCTGACTTGCCCGGCTATGGCTATTCCGAGAAGCCTGGCGACGCGCGCTATACAATCGCCGAGCAAGCGCGCTTCGTGGTTGGTTTCATGGATCGGCTGCGCATTAAGAAGGCCATTGTCGCCGGCGCATCTTATGGCGGCGCAGTGGCGGCGACAGTCGCGCTCGATTATGCGGATCGAGTCGATAAATTAATTTTGATTGGCGCGGTCACAAACGACGACGCGAAAAAGAAATTTCTCTTGCGGGTTTCGTGTTTGCCGGTGATTGGCGATATCGCGACCCCTCTGTTTCTTGGTTCGCGGTGGATTTTGCGTAAGCGGATGCAGGACATGTATCGGCGGATGCAAAAGCCGATTAATGAAAAGATGGTGGCGTCGCGCCATCACTTGTTGGCGACGGCAAACACGCATCGCGCGATGATTCGCACGGCGCGGGCATGGAGCGCAAACCGGATTGAACGTGAAGCCTCGCTGATTCGGCAACCGGCGATGCTGATGTGGGGCGACCACGACGATCACATCCCGCTGAGCAATGCCGTGCGGCTGCGCGACCTGATTCCTCATACGAGGCTAATCGTGTTTCGCAACTGCGGACACCTGCCGCCGGCGGAGTATCCCGAGAAATTTGTTGAGGCGGTCGCGGAGTTCTGCGGTACTAAGCTTCCAGGAGATGAAGACCCGAGATGATCCATAGGCTTGTCTTGCCCGGTGCAATTCTGTTCTTGTTTGCGGTCGTCGTCTCTCCGCAGAAGGTCAAAGACGCCAGGTCAGATTCTACGGCCAATTTTTCCGGTGTTTGGCTTCCTGAAGGGGAAAGGACGAAAAAGCCCGAAGCCGGCCCTCAGGGTTGGACTAACGTTGCGATCGAGCAGAAGGATGCTGAAGTGAAATTCAGACTTATCTATCCGCCAGACGCTACCCCGCCCACCAGAGAGTTTGTTTATTACACAGACGAGCGGGGAGAAACCAATAATGGAACAGTTTACTTTTTTTTGTTGCTAACAAAAAAATGGCGGATGAGGAGGTCAAATCAAAAACAAGGTGGGATGGCCAAACACTTGTAATAGTTCATCAATTGATTGTTCATGATGGCCCTTTAACCGTTAACGTAGAACTAACTATGCGTTGGAACATCTCGGATGGCGGCAAGACGCTCGTGCGCACAATGAGCACGTTAACCAAGTCAGCAACCTATCTACAAAAGACACCGGAAGGCGAAAAACTGTTTCCGCTTACGGTGCCGAACAAGGCGATGGACGACACAAAGGACCTTTATTACCGGCTCGAACCAAAGCCGTAGGCAACGAACAATCTGCTTAAAGAAAAAATGTGCCGGTTACTGACCCCGGGCAAAGAACCTGATGTTTTGATTCCCGCGATTGTTCTGATTGACGGGCTGCGTTCCCAGGATATTCTGCACGATCATTAATCTTGCGTTCAGTCGTGGTTCAGGCATTTGGAACTTATCGGCTGTGCTGCGCGCGCCGTCGAAATCGACTTTTGCCAAAGTCGCCAACTCGCCCCCAAAACGGACCAGCATGCCGACGAGATCGTCGTTTCCCCGCAGAGACATTTCGCCGTCTTTGAAGATGTCGACTTCAAATCCATTGAGCACGGTCGCCGCCTGCAGCAGCTCGTTTAGTTGCGCGATGCCCGCATCCAGAATCTCAAAGCTCTTCTTCGCATCGATCGTGGCGTAGGCGTCGGCGACCTTGAGTTGATTGCCAAAGTCGTCGTAGTTCGTCGCGCGTTTCGAAACCAGGTTGTGCGCGTCGTCCATGAATCGCAGCGCCAGCTTTTGATTGTCTTTCTGGGTCGCCTTCGCCAAGTCGATCAGGTACTTGATGCGATCGTTGTCCGAAGGTAACGCGGCCAGCTTCTGCTTGATCTCATTCAATTTTTCGGGCGACGCGGTCATCGTCAGTTTCTTGAAATCAACTGCCTGCATGATCGCGTTGCGGCCACTTTCGTCGAGATGATTTGTGGCGATGTCGACCGCCTTATCGATGTTGCCTTCGTCGATCGCTTTTTGCGCCGCGGATTGATAGAGGCGCGATTGCACCTGTGCCGGCGCCGTGCTGGCGGCGGTCACCAGGCTGTCGCTGGAAGTGTTCTGATTTATCAGCGCGCGCATCGCGTTCATCGGGCCTTGCGCGGCGTTGTTTGTATTGATTCCGAGGTCGGTCAGCTTTTGACGCACCGACTGCGCGCGATCCGGCAGGTATTGATCGACTAACGGCAACATCCCCTGCAATGAAAAGAGGAGCGAGCGCGCATTGTTCTGTCGAATCTGCGCGTCGTCCGGAGGGCTTTGGGTTTGCTGCTGCGGCCCACGCTGCACGCGGACGGCGCCGCCACCGTTGCCGCGCGGGAAGTTGCCGATGGGTCCAGCGGAGGTCACCGACAAGGCGGCAGTGATCGTGCTGTCGAGCAAATCGTGATACGACGACTCATTCAACACCGGAGTCCGGCCGTTAGTATTCGTGCGCGCGGGCTGCGGATTAGTGGCCGAGGGTAAATTCGTCGTCGAAGTCGAGCTTGCCGTCGCATCCGAACTCGCTGGGCCGTTCGTGGATATTGGACCAGGCTGTAACAGACTGATGGCTACGATGCTCGCCTGGCTGTTGGAAAGCAAACTGTCGGAGGCGAGACGGTTGAGCGTCTTGTCGGAAAGCTTCTTGAATAATTCCTGATCCTTACTTTGTAGTTGGGTCAGAATGCGAGTTAGTGACGATGGAAATTCGTTCTTGTCGAGCGACTCGACGGCCTTCTGATAAGCATACTTCGGATCGGTTGAAGCTACGACCGAAAGTAACTGCTGCTCCAGCCCGTTTGCCGGCTGATCGAATACGAATTGCATTCGGTTGTTGCCTCGGCCTTGTGTGATCGTGGCGGCATTCTGAACCGGCTGCTGTGGCTGCGTCGCGCGCAACAGTTGATAACCAAGATCGGCGTCATGTCGTCCGGCAGTCAAAACCAGCTCCTGGCGCAGTTGGTTAACCGCTTGCATGTCGTCGCGATCGGAGCGATCGACTTCCACGATCATCTGGCCCAACAAAGCGCCGGCGTCCGACAGCAGTCCGCGCGCGCGCGCCGGATTCTTGTCCCAAAGCATATCAGCGGCGGCGATCTGCACGCGCAGCTTATTCTCAGGAAGCCTCAGGCCTTGCGAGTCGGTGACAACTTGCTCGAGTAGAGCCAGGGCTTTCTTTTCGAGCTTCGCTTTCTCTTCCTGCTGCTGTTGCGGATCGGGCGATGCTGCGGCGGTCGCTGTTTGAGACGTGGCGTCCTGCGCGACGGCGGCCGCAACTGACGTTAACAGAATGATGAATGGAGCGATTTTCTTCAACATTGATTACTTCCTCGAAGCCGAAACATTGGGAGGATGTGCTCGGTGGATACTTGCTTGATAGACGGCCGAGCCGCCGGTTTAGTTACTGATTATCAAGTCTGGGAATGGATGAATAATAGCATGCGAGACACGTTTCCCAGAGTTCACCGATCTTTTTTCACGCGTGATGCCACAGGATGTTCCGAATTTACTTGCGCTATTCTATGCGGTAACTTGTGCAAACCATGTCAGAAGCCCGACCGTCAGGGAGGACACCTCTCGAAACGGCGCCCTCACCGGTCGCGCTTCTGACACGCTCATGGATCGGGAGACAAATTAATGGATCAGAAAGCCGTAACGCATCATCGTTGGACTGATATCCCGGAAGAACCGTTGTCAGATATGCTGTCACGAAAGTTGATTACCGGCGATCGCATGATGCTCGCACATGTTTATTTGAAAAAGGGCGCGGTTGTGCCGCGGCATTCGCACGAGAACGAACAGCTCACCTATATCCTCGAAGGCGGTTTGCGGTTCTGGATCGGCGCGGATGAATCACAGGTCATCGACGTCATGGCCGGTGAAGTACTTCAGATTCCTTCGCACGTGCAGCATAAAGCTGAGGCCCTCGCAGACACGCTCGATGTCGACGTCTTTAGTCCGCCGCGGCAGGATTGGCTGGATAAAACGGATGATTATTTGAGGTCAGTATCATCCGCGTGAGCGGATGGATTAATCGAGCCTCTTTATCCCACCCGCTTACGCGGGTGGTACTGACGCCTTATTAATGGACCTGGGACTCAACAACAAAGTCGCACTTGTCGCGGCGGCCAGCCGCGGACTTGGCCGCGCAGTTGCGGAGGAACTCGCGCGCGAAGGCGCATCGCTGGTCATCTGCTCGCGCAAGCAGGAAACCATCGAACGCGTCGCGAATGAAATCGCAAAGTCATCCGGCGCAAAGGTATTCGGCTTTGCTGCTGACGTGTCGAATCCGAATGATGTCGAGCGGCTGGTCCAATCAGCAATCGATCGATTTGGCCGGATCGATATTCTGGTGACTAACTCCGGTGGCCCACCCGCGGGACCATTCGAAGCGTTCGATATGGACCAATGGGAAGCCGCGACGCGCTTGTTGCTGTACAGCTCGGTCAATCTTGCGCGCGCGGTGCTGCCGGGAATGAAAGAGCGCCGCTGGGGAAGGATTCTCAACATCACCTCCATCGCCGTGAAACAGCCGGTCGATAATCTGATTCTTTCGAACAGCCTGCGCGCCGGCGTGACGGGATTCGCGCGCACGCTCGCCAATGAAGTCGCGCAGTTTGGAATCACGGTTAATAACATCATGCCGGGATACACGCGCACGGAGCGGGTTGAGGAACTAGCGAAGATGCTGGCAGAGAAGCAAGGAATCACTTCCGAAGAGTTCATCGCGCGCTGGGAGCAGGAAATTCCAATGCACCGCATTGGGGACCCGCGCGAGTTCGCCGCGCTCGCAACTTTCCTCGTTTCCGAACGCGCCAGCTTCATCACGGGCACATCAATACCGGTTGATGGTGGATGGATAAGAAGTTTGATTTAATAATTATCCGCAGATTGCGCAGATTACGCAGATGGGAAAACATTATGGCTTGCACACATCTCGATCAAATCAAAGACGTAAACCCCAGCGCCGACGGCTGTGAAGACTGTCTGAAGATCGGCGACACCTGGGTTCACCTGCGGCTCTGCATGTCCTGCGGCCACGTCGGCTGCTGCGACTCTTCAAAGAACAAACACGCGACCAAACATTTTCAAGCAACCAACCATCCGATCATCAAATCGTTCCAGCCCGGCGAAGACTGGGGCTGGTGCTACATCGATGAAGAGATGCTTGACGAGTTTGAGTGATTAATGTGCCGACTCGTCCAGCAACTCTTTCAAATATCCCTGCCAAATTTTCGCGATGGTATGCGTGCCGTGGCCGCGCGTGTCGGCGCTGATTGGAATCATTACGAACTTGCCGCGCTTTACGCGTTTGATTTCTCTTTCGATCATTCCGAGTTCTGGCGGATTGATGAAATCGTCGGCGGAGTTTACCGCGATGAGCGGGGCTTTGATGGTTTCGAGTTTGGGCGACGGATTGTATTCACGCGACGCATCGAGTTGATAAAGCAGGTCATTTGCATCGAGCCGCGAGACTGCCGGTTTAAATCGATCCAGATAAAATTTTTCTGCCGTCTCGCGTGTAGGCGCCTGGCTCTGCCAATTCAGCGGCGCGCTGCCCGCGAGAATCAGGAGGTCTTCGGCGGTCGTCAGGCTGCGCAGCGGTTCGGTTTTGTATTCGCCGCCCATCCATTCAGGATCGTTTTTGATCGCGTCGATTGCCATAAAGCGCCAGATGCGATTGCGGCCGGCGATCTCAACTGGATTACTCGCGAGCGGCATCAACGCGTCCATGAAATCGGGAAACATTTCACCCCAAACC
>DASQYL010000125.1:0-3030 GCA_035639235.1 Pyrinomonadaceae bacterium
TCTGCTGTATCAAATCCGCTGCCAATCGATGGCCATTCTCATTCCAGTGACCGTTGCCAATCTCTTTTCCGAATCCGTGTAGATAGATTCTTGTTGTATCCGCGTTCTGCTGCATCGGTTGCGCGAGATCGAGAAAATCAATCTGTTCTCGATTCGCCAGTTGCGCCAATCGCCGGTTCGGATAAAAAAGATCGTCGACGCCGAGATATGATCTGAATCGCTCACGCACGGCAGGGTCCGGATAAACCTGGATCGGATTGCTGCCAATCACCAGAAAGAATTTAGCTCCTCGCTGATTCACCTCATTGCGCATCTCTTTAATCAGATCTTCCGTGATCCGCCATGCCTCGTTCCAAACCGAGTCGCGCGGTTCGAGGTAGATCATGTTCTCTACCGTTATTTCAGGCGCCGGCCGGTTTGCGTTCTGTGCGGGCGCGGATGTGTTCGCGGGTGTTTGCTGACGCGCCCGCCGCTCGTCCAGCTTTGTCTTGATCAGCAGTTGAATTTCGTAAATCAGTTGAATGGTTCGCAGATTATCGCGAAACCATCTGCCTACACGGCCAAAAGCGTTCCAGCGAAAGGGCGCGGTATTACGAAATGAATCATCTTCGATCAACTCGTTGCCGCGGTGGTAGAAGTAAGGAATTCCATCTGTTTTTTTCAGCACCCGCAGGTTGTCGCTGATATCGTTGTTCGTTGTCATCAGTAGCACCACCTCATCGGGTGAGTACTGCCAGACCTTCTGTTGCAGTGTGATCAATTCCTGCGCGGTGCCATAACCCGACACTCCAAAGTTGATGATCTCGACGTGCTTCCCCGCAAATTGATCGCAACTCTCGAGTTGCTGTTGTAGTTGCCACCAGAACGTCTGCTCTATCGGCACTTGCAATGCTTCGCAATACGAATCACCGAGCAGCGCAATTCTGATCGTATTAGCAGGCTTGGCGAGTTCGTGTTCGCGATCGCGTAAGCCCGCGCTGTTGATGCTTACGAAGTTGCGGCCTTCGCGCTGATAGGTGCCCGCGATGTTGGGACGCAGGGCCACGCCACGATAATAATCAGGCTGGTAAAAGAGCGGCGCGGAGTATCCGGCGACGCGAAGAAAAATCTCGGTTAATGTGAGGCCAAAGACGATGCTGAGCAAGCTCAGCAAAAGCTTGGCGCGCCGGGATTTCTTTCGACGTCCGGGTGTCATATTCACGCGGCTTTTCGATAAACGATCCAACACCAGCTCGCCAGTTCGAAACGGTTGAAGAGTCGATGAAACGCGCCGGCGCGCCAGGCTGGTTGCGTGGTGCGATGATGGACGACTTGCAAGTTCGCGGCGCGACCCAGGGCTTTGAGACTTTTGATCGAAAAGACCCAGTTGTGATGGCCGAGCGCCAGATGTTTGTAAGGCCGGCTTTTCAGTTTGAATTTCGACAGCAGACTTTTTACGCGTGTATCAAAGCTGCGAAAGTTCGGGACGACCACGATCACACATCCTTCTTCGTTGAGAATTTCGCGCGCGCGCCGCAAGGTCGAAAGCGGATTCGTCGTGTGCTCGAGCACGTGCAGCATCGTAATCACATCGTAAGTTCGACGAAACGGAATCTCTTCAATCGTTCCACGATGCACGCGAAAACCAGCCTTGGCGGGCAAGGTCTCGCTGACATGCTTTGATAAATCGGTGCCTTCAACTTCATAGCCGGCGTTCTTCGCTAAATTTGCAAACAGTCCGCTCCCTGTGCCGACGTCGAGCAGAGATTTTCCCTGCGTGTGCATCTGAACAAAATTCAGATACTCGGCTGCCTGACGATGCACCGCAGGTTCAAATGCGTCGTAGTTGAATTCCAGGTTGCAGCCCCAACCGTCGAAATATTCAGGATTGTCGTACAACTCAGCCGACTGTTCGTTGGCGGCGGGCGGCGTCATAACATATTCACATTCGCCGCATTGGTATATCTGCTTGCCCGCAAAGTCGCGCCCCACATAACTCAACGGGCGTTTGCAAATCAGGCAATCAATCGGTGTGACGTTTGAGGTCATTCAGGTGGATCGGCGATTCATGCTTGTACTACACGCCGTGAGCGAAGCTCAAGTAGCTGTGTTAGATTCTGTGGCGCGATGCGCATCCTGCAGATATGTTCGGCGCATGAAATCGGTGGCGGCGAAATACATCTCGTCGATCTCGCCAACGCACTGGCCCAGCGCGGCCACGATGTTTTCGTCGCGCTCAGTCCGTCATCGCCCGTCCGCAAACTGCTTTCATCAGTTCCTTCAGAAAATGTCGTCGAATTGCCAATGCGCAATTCGTTTAGTCTGGCCACGGCGATGAAGCTATCGCGATTCGTGCGCGTCCATGAAATCGAGATCGTGCACGCGCACATCGCGAGAGATTATCCGCTCTCGGCGCTCGTCACGGGCAGATCGAACGCGCGTCTCGTGCTTACGAGGCACGTCTTATTTCCTTTGAACCCCCTTCATCGATTGACCCTGAGACGCACGATGCGGGTAATCGCTGTCTCACGCGCCGTGGCTGACTCGTTGGCAAGAACAGGCATTTTCGATGAGAAACGAATCGTCACGATTCACAATGGAATCGATTTCGCGAAGTTCGACACCACCATTCGAAGATGCGCGGTCAATCGAACGGTTCGCATTGGCATGGTTGGTCACATCGCGCCAATCAAAGGGCAAGAAGATTTTGTGCATGCCGCGGCCCTTGTCGCACGGCAACGCCAGAATGTGGAATTCATTATCGCCGGCGAAGACAAATCTGCATCACGCGAAAACAGGATTGCGCTTGAAAAACTCATTGGCGGCCTGAAACTCGATGACCAGGTGAAACTAATCGGCTGGCAGGACGACGTGGCGGCGTTTCTCTCGACGCTCGACGTGTTCGTGTCTTGTGCGCATTCCGAGCCGTTTGGAATTTCAATCGTCGAGGCGATGGCGGCGGGAATTCCGATCGTAGCGACGGCTTCGGAAGGCGCGCGCGAAATAATTACCGATAAGCAAACGGGAAGATTGGTTCCAGTTGGCGATGCC
>DASQYL010000126.1:0-5662 GCA_035639235.1 Pyrinomonadaceae bacterium
GTCGATCTGATCGAAAACCACAAACTGCACTTTCGGATTCGTCTTCCCCAAAACTTTCGTGATGGCCACCGTCAAAGTCGTCTTGCCGTGGTCCACGTGCCCAATCGTTCCGATGTTCACGTGCGGCTTGCTGCGATCGAATTTCTCTTTGCTCATGGGTCTCAGTCCTCAGTACTCAGTTCCTATTATTTACTTGCCACGCCCTGAACTTTCGCGATTACTTCCTCAGCGACATTTTTGGGCGCTTGATCGTAACGCTCGAAGTGCATCGTCGAAGTCGCGCGACCCTGCGTCGCCGAGCGCAGGTCAGTCGTGTAACCAAACATATCCGACAATGGAACGTACGCCGTGATCACTTGTGCGCCGCCCGGCCTCGGTTCCATCTTCTCGATTTGTCCGCGCCGTCTTCGTAGATCGCCATTCACGGCGCCCATGTATTCTTCCGGCGTTACTACTTCGACGCGCATGATCGGTTCGAGCAGCACCGGTTTCGCTTTCTTGAGCGCATCCTGAAACGCGAGTGACCCGGCAATGTGGAACGAGCGCTCATCCGAATCGACTTCGTGGAAACCGCCGTCCAGCAGACGAACCTTCACATCAACCAGTTCGTAGCCAGCGAGATAGCCGCGCTCCATCGCATCGCGAATGCCGGCCTCAGTCGGCTTGATAAATTCGCGCGGAATCGCGCCGCCGGTGATTTCGTTTTCGAACACAAAACCTTCGCCCTTGGCCGGCTCTATTTCGATTTCCACGTGCGCATATTGACCGCGGCCGCCAGTCTGCTTCTTGAATACTTCTTTGCCGGCCGCGGGCTGAGTAATCGTCTCGCGATAAGCGACCTGCGGCTTGCCCACATTGGCTTCGACGCCGAACTCGCGCTTCATGCGATCGACGATGATTTCCAGGTGTAATTCGCCCATGCCGGCGATAATCGTCTGGCCGGTTTCATGGTCGGTCGAAACGTTGAACGAAGGATCTTCCTGCGCGAGACGCCCCAAAGCGACCCCGAGTTTGTCCTGATCGGCGCGGGTCTTTGGTTCCACCGCGACGCGGATCACCGGCGCCGGAAACTCGATCGCTTCCAAAATAATCGGCTTGTTATCGTCGCAGATCGTATCGCCGGTGGTGACCTGCTTCATGCCGCCGATCGCAATGATTTCTCCCGCGCTCGCCGACTCAATATCTTCGCGCTTGTTGGCGTGCATGCGCATCAAGCGGCCGACGCGTTCTTTCGCATCCTTCGCTGAATTGTATGCATAAGACCCGGACTTGATCGTGCCGCTGTAGATGCGTACGAACGAAAGCTGGCCCAGGTGTTTGTCGGCCATAATCTTGAAGACCAAGCCGCTGAACGGAGCGCCCGCGTCAGGAGGACGGGTTTCTTTGTGGCCGCTCTTCGGATTCACACCTTCAACCGGCGGAATGTCGAGTGGCGACGGCAGATAATCGACGACCGCGTCGAGCAATGTCTGCACGCCTTTGTTCTTAAAAGCCGATCCCGTAACCACCGGCACCAAACGCAATTCAATCGTTCCTTTGCGCAACGCCTTGCGAATTTCGTCTTCGGTAATCGCTTCTGCCTCGACGTACTTATGCATCAAGTCGTCGTCGACAGTCGCCACCGCCTCAATCAGCTTTTCGCGCGCGGCGGCTGCTTCGTCCTTCAATTCCGCCGGAATCTCAATCGTCTCGTATTCGGCGCCCTTCGTCTCGTCTTTCCAGATCAGGCCCTTCATCGCGATGATGTCGACGACGCCTTTGAATTGATCTTCTTGTCCGATGGGAATTTGGAGAGCGACGGGATTTGCGCCAAGGCGGGAAATGATCGAATCAAACGAACGCTGGAACGAAGCGCCCGCGCGATCGAGCTTGTTAATAAAGCAAATGCGCGGGACGCGATATTTATCAGCCTGGCGCCAGACGGTCTCGGATTGCGGCTCGACCCCAGCCACGCCGTCGAACACCGCAACCGCGCCGTCGAGGACGCGAAGCGAGCGCTCGACTTCCATGGTGAAGTCGACGTGACCCGGTGTGTCGATAATGTTGATGCGGTGGTCGACGCCGTTGCGTTCCCAGAAACAAGTGGTCGCGGCAGAGGTGATGGTGATGCCGCGCTCCTGCTCCTGCTCCATCCAGTCCATGGTCGCCGTGCCCTCGTGCACCTCGCCGATTTTGTGCGAGACGCCCGTGTAATAAAGGACACGTTCGGTGGTCGTGGTCTTACCGGCATCGATGTGCGCCATGATGCCGATATTCCGGAACTTACTGAGGTCGTACTTAGCCATTTCTTATTCTGGGTACGCACGCTTCCAGCGTGCTGGCACGCCAGAGGCGTGCGTACCGTTACCATTTGTAATGCGCGAAAGCCTTGTTGGCGTCCGCCATGCGATGCACATCGTCCTTCTTCTTAACGGCGTTGCCGCGATTGTTCGCCGCGTCAAGTAATTCAGCGGCCAACCGATCGGTCATGGTCTTTTCGCCGCGCCCTCGCGCATAAAGAACAATCCAGCGAATTGCCAGGGCGCCGCGGCGTTCCTGATGAACTTCGACTGGCACCTGATAGGTGGATCCTCCAACGCGACGCGACTTGACTTCGACGGTCGGGCGCACGTTCTCGATTGCGCGCTTGAAAACCTTCAAGGGCTCTTCACCGGCCTTTTCGCCCACTTGTTTCAGTGCGTTATAAAAAGTCTTTTCGGCGATCGACCGCTTGCCGCCCCACATGATGCCGTTAATGAATTTGGTCACCAGCGGGCTGCTGTAAACCGGATCGGGAAGAACGGGACGTCGCTCTGCAACTCTGCGTCTCGGCATAAACTACTTCGCGCCTCCCTTCGGCCGCTTGGCGCCGTATTTCGAGCGACTCTTCTTGCGATCACCCACACCGACCGAATCCAACGTGCCGCGAATCACGTGATAGCGAACGCCGGGCAAATCCTTCACGCGCCCTCCGCGAATCAAGACAATTGAGTGCTCCTGCAAATTGTGGCCGACGCCCGGAATGTAGGTCGTAACCTCGATGCCGTTGGTCAAACGCACGCGCGCGACTTTACGCAGCGCCGAATTCGGTTTCTTGGGCGTCTGCGTGTAGACGCGGGTGCAAACGCCGCGCTTCTGCGGCGAACTCTGGAGCGCCGGGCTGGCCGTTTTGTATTTGACCGCCTGGCGGCCTTTGCGAACTAATTGATTAATCGTCGGCATCGTGCTCTCTTCGAATAACCCGGTCGCTACCGCTCCCGGTACTGACTCCATCGCTTAAAGCGCAAAAAGGTCCGTGGCCTGCCTCTTTCCGGAATCCCGACTCGTCGGGATCCGGCAGTCAGCGCAGACAACTGGCCTGCTCTCAAATTTAGTTAACGGGACGTTCTGATTTCGCTTTTAGGCGGGCGCGGATTTGGCTTCCCAATTAGCCCAAAATTATAGCCGAAGCTTTTCTGTGGCGTCGCCGGCTGAGTGGGTTCATCCAGGCGGCCTGCGTATCACGCGAGCTCTTACGCCACAATAGTTATCAACGGTTGATGTCTTCACATCTACCGGGCAACGCCTCCGCACCGACAGAACCAGTTACAGCGTTGCACTTGGAGGACTCCAGACCGTAGTCCGAAACGAGAAACTATACGGACGCATGTGAACGATGTCAAGCGACGAACGATGGCGTGTGAACTCAGTGGGCGAGCCACTTGATTAGAAAAATAATCCCAGTGATTGTCGCGCCAAGGATGGCCAACAACAAAATAATTATTCCGGCGACGATAAGTTTAAATTTGCGATAGCGATTCTGATCCGGGGGCGAAAGTGAGCTCTGCGGAAAATAAGGTGGCGGAGTGTAAGTGGCCATTACTGTATCAAACCAGTTTCGGATTAGATTACCACGGCTTGCGTGGCGTGTGCCTGGGAGATGGCTTGGCGCTCGGATTCGAATTCATATTCAAGTTCGCGTTCGCGTTTGCCTGCTGCTTCTTCAACTCATCTTCGGCGTGCTTTTTCCCCTCTTTTATTCGCTGGGAACCTTCCTTCGCATTGTCCAGACCGTCGCTAGCACGAGAGTCATTGGGATCCAGGTCTAAAGCCTTTTGAAAAGCTGAACTTGCCTCGGGATACTGCGCGAGCCGGGTCAGTGCCATACCCAAACGATACCAGGCTTCTTCATCGTCAGGCTTCAGCTTTGTCGCCTGCCGATAAGCAGTGGCAGCGCTCTCGTCCTGATGCAGAAAGCTGTGGGCCTCCGCTAAGTAAAAGTAAGCGTCCGCATCTTTAGATTCGCCCGCAGTGTTCTTCTTGAACAGCTCGATCGATTTCTTATATTCGCCATCCGCCTCGTCTTTCTTTTCCAGTGCGGCATAGCTCATACCCAGGCGCAAGTGTGCCTCGGCATTTTCGGGATCGTATTGAACGGCTTGCTTGAAGACTTCGACAGCCTGTTCGTCCTGATCGTTTCCGTAAAGCTCTTTACCTTTTTCGACCAGCGACTGGGCCTGGCGCTTGGCCTCTTCGGGATCGGACGGTACCGATGAGGTCTGGAAATTGTTACTGTTGGAATTGGTAGGTCGCTTACGCCGACAACCAGTGAGATAAGCGGCGGAAATGAAAATCAGGATGACAGCAAGAAGGGCCGCACGATAATTCGCCAGAGATGCAATCATAAAAACCGCATCTTCTACTTGAATGACGCCTGAGAGTCAAATGACGGTGAGATTATTTTGCCGCAAAAAACCGAATGAGCGCTGCAACGTGGGCGTCGCAGCGCTCATCCATTTGCGTGGTTACTGTCCTCACCCCAGCAACCACTTGAGACGGAGGATCCACCAACCGTCTCTCTTGCCCCACAATATACATCGCAACGTTTGTGCCGCGCAATAGAAGATTTTTGCCAGCTAAAATCCGAGGAAATCGCGATGTTTCGCGCGCGGATTTGTTCAAGGTTTGATCGTCAATGAAGATTCTTCACAACCCGCCCGGTAACATTTGCTCGATCGAGAAGAGATTACGCAGCCGGATATCAATTTACTCAGCTCCAATTTCGGACTTTATGACTCCCGCAAGCCCGTTCGCCCACGCGTTTACTTTGGTCGCGTCGTCTCCTTCCATCATCACGCGCGCCAGAGGTTCGGTTCCGGAATACCGGAGCAGCAGACGACCGCGGGCACCCATCAACCTTTCAATTTCGCGAGCTTTTTCCTGCACCATCGGCAGTTCCGTGAAAGGGACTTTTTGTCGCACTTTGATATTGATGAGGACTTGCGGGTAACGTATGAATCCAGTTGTCAATTCTGCAAGAGACTTTCGTTGCTCGCTCATCACCCGCATAAGACTTATCGCCGTGATCATCCCGTCGCCGGCCAGACTAATCTTCGGAAATATGATGTGCCCCGATTGTTCGCCGCCCAGCGCGGCTTTCGATCGTAGCAGTTCATCTAAAACGTACTTATCGCCGACATCTGTGCGCGTCAACTCAATGCCGCGATCACGCAAGGCCACCTCCAGTCCAAGGTTCGTCATCACCGTGGCCACCACAGTTTCTTTATCCAGCGCGTCATGGTCTTGCAGATACTTCGCGAGGACCCAAATCGTGGCATCACCATCAACAAATTGCCCCGAGGCATCGACGAAAAGTGCGCGGTCGGCATCGCCGTCGAACGCCACGCCAAGATCTGCACGAGCG
>DASQYL010000127.1:0-5846 GCA_035639235.1 Pyrinomonadaceae bacterium
CGTAGGACCGGTCCCCATCGTGCAAGACAGGGAAGCGAAGAAGCTGACGGGCATTGTTACCGATCGCGACCTGGCGATAAAGATCGTCGCCGAAGCGCGCGATCCCAAAACGACAGCAATCGAAGATGTGATGTCCGAAGGCCTGGTGACCTGCCGCGAGAACGACGATGTGCAAAGTGTGCTGGAGTTGATGCAGGACAATCAACTGCGGCGCATACCGGTCGTCGACAAGCAGGATCATCTTGTCGGCATCATCGCGCAGGCAGACGTGGCGACTCGTTTGGACAACGCTCGCGCAGCGGGCAAAGTCGTGCAGCAAGTTTCGCAATGAAGAACTTCCCAGTTCGCGTTACGCTGGCGCGCGTGACTAAGCGGGAATAGACTCAGGTTGAAAATGAAAGCTTGTGTTCTAAGTTCGCCGTCGGCAATCGACGATCGACCGCTGCGATTAACCGAAATCGAAACTCCGGTTCTGGCAAGCGGTGAAGTTTTGTTGCGCGTGCGCGCATGTGGAGTTTGTCGCACGGACTTGCACGTTGTCGAAGGTGATCTGCCGCAGCGGCTGCCACAGGTTATTCCGGGTCATCAGGTTGTGGGTGAGGTCGCGGGATTAGGCGGCGAAGTTACGAACCTTGAGATTGGAGATCGCGTCGGCGCTGCTTGGCTGCGACGAACGTGTGGCGAGTGCCGGTTCTGTCGTGCGCAACGCGAGAATCTATGCGAGCGCGCTGAGTTCAATGGCTGGACCGCGAACGGTGGATTTGCCGAATACATGATCGCGCCGGCCAATTTTGTTTATCGGTTGCCCGATGGATTCGACGATTTAGAGGCAGCGCCTCTGTTATGCGCGGGCATCATCGGCTATCGATCTTTACGGCTGACGGGAATTGAAAATGATCGTTGGCGCGGCGCGCGGCTGGGAATTTATGGCTTTGGCGCGGCGGGTCATGTCGTTATTCAAGTCGCGCGCGCGCGCGAAGCTGAGGTTTATGTTTGCACGCGCGATCGGGAGAAGCACCAGGCGCTGGCAAATGAGTTGGGCGCGTCATGGGTCGGTGATGCCATGGATGAGCCGCCGGTGAAACTCGATGCGTCGATCATCTTTGCTCCGGCCGGCGAACTCGTTCCGCCGGCGCTCGCGGCTTTGGACAAAGGAGGAATACTGGTGCTCGGCGGAATTCACATGAGCCCGATTCCTTCGTTTGATTATTCCCTGGTTTATCATGAGCGCGTGATTCGCAGCGTGGCGAATAATACTCGTGAGGATGGCCACGAATTTCTCGAAGAAGCCGCGCGCATTTCAATGCAGACGCACGTGCAGAAGTTTCGTTTGGACGATGCGAACGAGGCGCTAATCGCATTAAAGCATGATGCAATCAAAGGAGCGGCCGTGTTGACGGTGTGAAGGTAATCGGAGGGCCTCTCCCGCTGGGAGAGGGTTGGGTGAGGGTCTGAGGCGAGAATCTTAATGGAATCACAGCGAGAGATGAATTCGCTCGAACGAGCGAATTCATCTCTCGCAAAGATCAATATCTATGAAAGCCGTAGGCCCTCATCCCCGGCCCTTCTCCCAACGGGAGAAGGGAGAAGGAACCACAAAAGAATGTTTCGACGAATCAACATCAGCGCGACAATAATAGTTCTGGTTTGCTTTTTCCTTCCATGGGAACAAGTAAGTTGTGCCGGCGCCAGAGACTCCTTGAGCGGATTTGATCTGGCGCGTCACGATCAGACATTGCTCTTCCTAATTCCGCTGCTGATGTTGGCCGTAATTGTGATGGGAGCAGTTCGTCGCCGGAGAGAGAAAGCAACGCCGCTGGCTATTGTCAGTATCATAGCGGGAGGTGTCAGCGGTTTGCTGATGAACCGGCAGCGCGTGCGTGTGCACGACGAGGCTGGATTGATCTCGGCCCAACTGACAGGGTGGTTCTGGGTCGCGTTCTTATCGACGTTGACATTGATGGTTGCGAGTGTCGGGATGCTGATGGGTCGCCGGCACGAGACTTAGAAATATGGCTGCCTTAATCAAACCAGAACGCCTCAAACGCTACGCGGAAATCGCGGGGTTGCTGGTGAAGTATGGGCGGTCGGATTTGGTTGATCGGGCGACGCTGGCCTTCGCCCAAAGTCAGCCACGCGAAGCTGCCGCTACTCCCAAGGCTGAAGAATTGGCCGACGATCTGGAGAAACTTGGACCGACCTTCATCAAACTGGGGCAACTCTTGTCCACTCGAGGCGATGTCCTGCCCCAAGCGTATCTCGACGCCCTCGAGCGTCTGCAGGACCAGATTGAGCCTTTTTCGTATGAAGAAGTTGAGCGCATTGTTTCGTCTGAACTCGGCGGCCGCATCTCCAAACTGTTTCTCGATTTTGCGACACAACCATCAGCCGCCGCGTCGCTCGCGCAGGTCCATCGCGCGACGATGCGAGATGGCCGCGACGTGGTGGTCAAGGTGCAGCGGCCCGGAGTGCGTGAAGTGATCGTCGAAGATCTCGAAGCGCTCGAAAAGGTCGCTGAGTTTATCGACGCGCACACGGAAGTGGGTAAGCGTTATGAATTCACGAACATGCTGGCAGATTTGCGCACCAGCTTGCTGCATGAATTGGATTTTCAACGCGAGGCGTCGAACCTGCGACGCATCCACCGGAATCTGCGCGAGTTCGAGCATATCGTCATTCCGGAACCTATCGAAGACTACACCACCGGACGCGTCCTCACGATGGAATATATTTCCGGCAAGAAGATCACCGACGTCAGTCCGCTTCGCTTTATGGATTTGGACACTTCGCAACTGGCGGAGGAAGTCTTTCGCGCTTATCTCAAGCAAATCTTGATCGACGGATTCTTTCACGCCGATCCGCATCCGGGGAATGTGTTCATCACCGAAGACAATTGCGTCGCTTTACTCGATCTGGGAATGGTCGCGCACATCGCGGGAAATTTTCGCTCGAATTTGTTGCGCCTGTTGCTCGCCATTAGCGAAGGGCGCGGCGATGAGGCCGCGGACGTCTCGATGAAGATGGGCGAGCCGAAGGGTAATTTCGACAAGTCTGACTTCATACATCGCACCGCTAATCTCGTCGCCCAACACGAGAGCGCTGAATTGGAACAAATTTACGCGGGCAAGATCGTTTTGCAGATTCAGCGGATTGCCGCGGACACGTGGTTTCGACTGCCGCCTGAATTCACCATGATTGCCAAGGCCATGATGAATCTGGATCGAGTGGTGTACGTGCTCGATCCAACCTTCAATCCCAACTCGATTATTCGCGACGAAGCTACCAACATCATGGCGCGGCAAGTGATGCAAAGCATCGAACCAGGCTCGCTGCTGGCGCGCGCTGTCGAGGTGAAAGAATTCGTCGAACACCTGCCAAGCCGTGTTAACAAAATTCTCGACGCGGTTGGCAACAACGATTTGAAGATAGGTGTCGATGCGATCGACGAAAAGGTGGTGCTCGACGGCCTGCAGAAGATCGCGAACCGAATCACGCTTGGTTTGATTCTGGCGGCGTTGATTGTCGGCGCGGCGCTGATGATGCGCGTCGATACCTCATTCAAAATATTTGGTTATCCCGGGCTGCCGACGATCTTTTTCCTGCTGGCGGCAATCGCCGGAATAATTCTGGTAGCCAGCATCATCTTCACCGACGAGAAGCCGAAGAAGAATACTGAAGATGAATAAGGTCCCGCGGGGATAATCGTGGCGCAGAAGATTTCGCCCGCTTCGCGGCCGAATATCCAGGGCGAACTCAATCGTTTTTCTCACGCAGCCTTTCGCAACGAAGCCGGTGCGTCTTTAATGTCGAGTTCCTTCAGCAAATAACCAGCGCCACCGAACTTGTCCGCGATGAAAAGCACGTAACGAATATCGACGCAAATGGTGCGGCCTTTTGTATCGTTGTAGAAGAAATCGTTGCCCAGGCCTTCGTAATTTCCGTCGAAAACGATCCCAATCTGTTCACCACGTCCATTCATGATCGGCGAGCCGGAATTGCCTCCGATGATGTCGTTGGTGGAAAGAAAATCTACGGGCACATTTTTTCCGTCCGCCGTTCCGTATGGGCCAAAATCGCGCGTGCGATAAAGCTGTTTCAATTTTTCCGGCGCATCGAACGGCTCGCGGCCAGTGTCCTTTTCGATCACCCCGGAGAGATGCGTAAATGGTTCATACGTGGCGGCATCTTTCGGAATATATCCTTTGACGACCCCGTAGCTGAAACGCAATGTGCGATTCGCGTCAGGATACAATTTTCCGCCGCGCATCTCGCTCAGGCCGCGCAACAGCAGCGGCCTCCAGTTCGCCACCGTCGCGTTGAATGTTTGGGTGCGGTCCTGCGCGTCCTGGGCCAGCGCGGTCATCTCTCCCGCAAAATCAATCAACGGATCGTGAAGATCGCGCAATTGTGACGCCGACATCTGGAAGAGTTTGTCGATCGATTCGGCTGACGAGAAATTTTTGCTCTCGACCACCGCGCGCGCAAAGTCTTCTTCGGCCCGAATCCGCGCGTCGCCGTTTAGATTTCCAAATCGTTTTTCGATGGGATCGATCTTCTGGCCGGCCGGCATTTCGGCAGCTTCGCGCAGCAGTGTGGCCAACAACCGCCGTTCAAATCCCGGCATCCGCTCGGCGACGACCGCAGCCGCCGCGGCCCGCGCCTGTAAAGCCTCGGTCGCCAGTTGCGAGTTGCGCTGCGCCTGCGGCTTTTCTTTGTCGGCGGCTACACTCGTAATGACGCCGGCAATTTCGAACGCGTCGCTGAGCCCAGCGATCTGCTGCACTAAGGTGTCGCGAGGCTGCACCTTGTTCAATTCATCGTAAGCTTTCGCCAGCGACGGCAATACATCGCCATACTTCTTTTGCCGTTCCGGGTTGGCATTGACCCATTTTGTAAATTCCGCTTCCTGTTTCCGCTTTTGTTCGACCACGTCCTCGCGTCGCAGGGCGGTCACCGACCCCTCGAAGTCCTTGAGCGTGTTGGAAATGTCGAAGATGCGGCTTTGCAGTTTGATTTGTAGTTCGCGATTGGCTTTGCCCTCTTCCTGCAATGCCTCCATCTGCGTCCGCAGGAAGTTGATCAAGAGCGGCATGAAGATATTCTGGTTGTAAGCGACTGAATAGCTCTCGCGATAACGACGGGTCGATCCGGGATAGCCCATCACCATCGTGAAATCGTTTTCTTTGACGCCGGTCATTGAAATAGACAGGAATTTCTTCGGCTTATAGGGCACATTGTTAGGTGAATAGTCAGCCGGCTTCCCGTCGGCGCCGACGTACACGCGCATGAAGGTGAAGTCGCCGTCGTGCCGCGGCCACTCGAAGTTGTCCGGGTCGCCGCCATAGAATCCGATGTTCTTCGGCGGCGCATAAACGATGCGCACGTCGCGCAACGTCAGATAGTGAAACATGTAATAGGAGAGCCCTTCGTTCATCGACAGAATTTGCGCAGTAATACCTTCAGCAGGTTTCGCCTCGCGGATTTGCATCGAGCGCACCTTTGCGCGAATCGCGGCTGTTCTTTCATCGGGCGTCATGGCGTCAGTGATACCGCTCGTCACATCAGCCGTGACATCTTTCATATCGACTGTGATTTGGGCGGTGTATTCCTTGGCCGGCAACTCATCGGCGCGCGTCTTCGCCAGGTACCCATTGCTGGCATAGTCTTTGGTTTGATCGGACGCAGAAACCAACGCCTCGAAAGCGACGTGATGATTCGTCAGAAGCAAACCCTCGTTCGAGAGAAATTCTCCGGTACCGCCGTCGACAATTACCACCGCGTCTTTAATGCTTGGTCCATTCGGATTGTAGATGTCGGTGAGCGGAATCTTTAGGCCCATCTGCTGC
>DASQYL010000128.1:0-16313 GCA_035639235.1 Pyrinomonadaceae bacterium
GCAGATCGCGCGACTCAAGCTGGACGATGACTTCGCCCGCGCGCACGATCTTATTTTTCAACAGCGGCATCTTCTTGATTTGCGCGCTGACCTTCGCGGCCACGTCCGCTTTCTCGCGCGGCCAGATCGTGCCGACGGCGACGATCTGCGCGGCGATGGTGCCTTTTTCGGCTTTCGCGACCTTGACGCTGACAACCGGCTTGACCTCGGCTTCCGCTTCGCCTTTCGATTTCTTCCAACGCCAGACGATCAGCACCGCGAGACCGAAAACGATCACGGCGATGACCGCGATTGCGAGAATTGCGTTCCGTTGGCGAGTTTGACTGTCGTTCATTGTTAAGAAGTCATCCGCAGATTACAGTGATTCATAAAAGCAAAAGGAAAATCTATTTCGCAGTTACGATCTACCGGATAGCTTCAGATCGCGCGTGCCCGCGGTCTGTTTCTAATCTGCGTAATCTGCGGACACATCTTTCTTACTGCCCCGTCGCTTGTCGCAGACGCGAGAGCGCGATCTGATAATCGAAAATTGCCTGATAGAGCGCGGCGCGCTGCGTCACCAAAGTGGTCTGCGCGTCGGTGACTTCAACAATCTGCGCTTCGCCGGCGCGATAACGCGCGATCGATGCATTCAAATTGTCCTGCGCTTTGGTCACACCTTCGCGCGCCAGCGCAACGCGCGCAGCGGCGCTCGCCGCTTGCGATTGCGCCGCGAAAAACTGTTGCGTGAAACCCTTGATGGCAATCGTGCGTTCGTTCTCGGCAATTTTTACCCGCAGGCTCGCCTGACGTTCACGGCTGCGCGTCGCGCCCCAATCGAAAATCGGTATCGTGAGACTCACTTGCGCCGACACGCCGCTATGCTCTTTGAGACGCGGAGGCCGCAGTGAATCCGTATCGAAGCCGCCGTTGATCGAATAACTCAGCGAAGGCAAACGATCGGCGCGGGCGATTTTGATTTCTTGTCTCGCCGCGCGCAGTTGCTGTTCCAATTGAGCGAACTCCGGCCGCCGCCCCACGTCGTTTGATTTGAATTGCCGATATTCTGAATCGGTGGGCAGCGCCAGCGCCAGGTCCGTCGTGGCAATGGCCCGTTCGAAGTCGTACCCGACAAGCACGCGTAACGAGCCCGCGGCAACCTCTTCGTTCACGCGCGCTTGTTCAAGTTCGTTCCGCCGCGCAATGGTTTGCAATTGCGCCCGCGTGAGATCGACGGGCGCGACTTCGCCGCCGCTCAGGAGCAACGAAGTGATGCGTTCGAACTCTTCGGCGGCTGTCAGATTTCCCTCCGCCGCGCGCTGCTGGGCCACGGCGAGTGCGAGTCCGTAATAAGCTTCGATCACCGCCTGGGCCAAGGCGCGCTTTGCCACCGCAGTGCCCGCGTGCGCTGCGGCTAACAACGCGCGATTCCTGGCGAGCGTCGCCCGCAACTTGCCCGCGATATCGATCTCGCCCGACGCGCTACCGAAGGCTTGATATTCGCTGATCGCGTTGTTGGCAATGAAGCTTTGCGTGCGCGGCTCGCCCGCCGGCTGTCCAATTGCCGGCGAGGTGTAGATGTATTCCAGCGGCGCGGTGACTTTCGGTTTGAGTGCGGCTTGTGCCTGACGCACATCTTCCGAAGCAATCTGTTCGTTCAGAATTGCGCTTTGATAAAGCGACGCCTGCGCGTCTGCGAGACGCAGAGCCTCGTCGAGCGTCAGCGGATTGGGGGTGAGGACTGGCGGAGGAATCGATGGTATCGGTGTCGGCGCAGGAGTTTGAGCCGGCGACGATGTCGCCCAAATAAAGACGATTGAAACGACGAGTGTTTTGGTTAGCCGCGTAGCGGCCCAATGTTTATAGCTCGCGCAGCCCATTTGATTGCTTTCCGCAGCGAGCGAGTCTTGGGCTCGCTCGCTGCGGAAAGATTCAATTTGGGAACAGGTTCTATAAACATCTCGTGCCTACGGCACGAAATCTGTGCTCTGGCTTCGAATGGGGATCGCGAGTATACGCACCCAAACCTTAATGAACGATTAACAATGTGTGGAGATTCAGTTTCGCGCTTCGAGGATGTAGCCTTCGCCGCGACGTGTGTGCAGGAGTTTTATTGGATGTTCATCATCGATCTTCTTGCGCAGACGGTTCATGTAAACCTCGATCGTGTTTGAAAATGGATCGAACGAATCGTCCCAGACGTGCGCCGCGATCTCTGAGCGCGAAACCAGTTGGCCCGCGCGGCGTGCCAGGAACTCGAGCAGCGCATATTCTTTGGCCGTAAGTTCAATTTCGCGCGCAGCGCGCGACACGCGATGGCTGGCGGAATCGATCGTCAGATCTTCGAGTTGATAAATGTCGGGCAGCAGATGCGCATCGCGGCGCAGCAGAGCGCGCACGCGGGCCAGCAATTCGCGGAACGAGAAAGGCTTGGTCAGATAATCGTCGGCGCCGGCGTCGAATCCGTCGACCCGATCGTCAATCGTCGCGCGCGCCGTGAGCATCAGCACCGGCGTAGCATCGTCGCGCCCGCGCAATTCACGACACACCTGAAAACCGTCTCGCTTTGGTAACAATACGTCGAGCACGATCAGATCGTAATCATTGATTGCAGCTTGATAGAGCGCGTCGTCTCCGTCCTCGGCGAGGTCGACCGCGTAGGAGTTTTCGCGCAGACCTTTGGCGACGACGTTCGCCATGCGCGGCTCATCTTCGACCAGAAGAATTCGCATAAGACCCGGGAGTCAGTACCATCCGCGTGAGCGGATGGGATCGAGAGCGACGATGATGTGTGTTTGACCCATCCGCTTACGCAGATGGTACTGACCTCATTTTGACGGAATCATTTGATCCGCAACTTAAACGGCATCAGGTAAACCGGCTCGCCTTTACTCGCGCGATCGAGCAACTGTGCGTATCGAAAACTCTCGCGGAGATCTTCGGGCAGCGCCGAGAGCAACGAAGCTTGTTGCTTTGCCTGCGCATCGGCTTCGTCGCCATCGTCACTTCCGGCGCTCATCAATTGTTCGAAAAAGGTCGGCGGTTGCGGCATGATCACTCGTTGAATGCTGCGATCGGCGGGAATGTTCGCGAGTTGCTTGGCAATCTCAATCGCCTTATCGAGTCCGCCGTATTCGTCAACCAGACCGCGCTCTTTGCCCTGGCTGCCGGTCCACACGCGGCCCTGCCCAATCGAATCTATGTACGATGCGTCTTTGTTGCGGCCTTTGCCAACCTTGGTGATGAAATCCTGATAAGTGCTTTGCAGAAATTCCTGAAACTTGGCCCGTTCGCTATCGTTGAATTTCTCTGTCTCGCGAAACATGCCGGCATTCTTGCCGCGCATGACGTATTCGTTGCTAACGCCAATCCAATCGTAGAAGCCTTTGAGCACCGGCTTACCGCCGACGACACCAATCGAGCCTGTGATCGTCGAAGGCTCAGCCACGATCTTGTTCGCATTGCAGGCAATGTAATAACCGCCGGAAGCGGCCACGTCGCTCATCGATACGACTACCGGCTTTTTTGCTTTCGCAGCTTCGATCGCGCGCCAGATGATGTCTGAAGCCAGACCCGAACCGCCGGGGCTGTCGATGCGCAGTACGATTGCTTTGATGACTTTGTCGTTACTCGCTTGGTTAAGGGTCTTAACCAACGAATCTGAACCGATAGTCTCTTCGCCGCTCGATCCGAACGACGATTTGCCGGAAACAATATCGCCGGCGGCGTAAACGACGGCGATCTTCTCGCCCTTGTTGAGTCCGAGAGACTCCTGCGAAATTTGTCTGTAATCTGAACCGCGTGCGATGTGCAGTTCATCAGAGTCTTTGTAACCGAGCCGTTTCTTTAATTCTTTTTCGACTTCGTCGTGATATAGCGTGCCGTCGATTAGGCCCGCATCCTTCGCCTGGGCGGCGGTGTAAGGCGCGTTGTCGATCCAACTCTTCACTTCATCAGCCGATTTGTTTCGCGATTTGGCAACGCCGGCAACGTAACGATCGAACAAATCCTGAACCATCGAATTGATGTACTCGCGATGCGCATCGGTCATTTGCTTCTGCGTGAACATGTCGCCGGCGCTTTTATATTTTCCGATCTGATAAATGTCCGGGTAGATGCCGAGTTTGTCTAAGCTGCCGCGGAAGAACATTACGTCGGCGGCGAGACCGATCGTGAACAGCTCGCCCGACGGCGGCACGAAAATTTTGTCGCACGCGATCGCGATGTAATAGTCCTTGTTCAGGCCCATTTCCATGTACGCATAGACGGGTTTGCCGGACGTGCGAAAGTCCTCGACGGCGCCGCGAATTTCTTCCGCCTTGGCCCAACCCGCGTCCGTCATGTCGATGTCGAGCATGACCGCGGAAATTCTTTTATCGACTTTGGCTTTGCGAAACTGGGCCAGCAAACTGCCGAGTGATTGCGGCGGCGCGCCAAAGATGCGGCGAAACGGATCGTCGGGCACGTAGTCCGGCATCGGGCCGGAAATCCTCAGCGCCAGCACGCTGTTGTCCTGGATTGATGGACGATTGCCGCGGATCGCCGACGCCACCACCGCGATGCAGATCACTACGACTAAAACGAAAAAGAGCACGATGCCGCCGATGATGATCGCGACTTTGCGAGTTGTTGACATTGGCATGATGAAATTTCCTGAAATGAATTCGATGTCAGAACCGGGGCGGTAGCGATGGGATCAAGCGAGATCGATGATTTTCCAAGTTAAGAACCACTTGATCCCGTCGCTACCGCTCTGGGTTCCGACAGGTTGTGTTTACGCTGGGTATCGACAAAAGGTTTAGAAACAACGCCTATGACTTCACGATCCAACCGCCGCCAAGGACTTCGTCATTGCGATAAAACGCTGTCGCCTGGCCTGGAGTGATCGCGCGCTGCGGCTCGGCGAATTCGACTCGGACGCGATGACCGTTGAGCGGAGTGATCGTGGCCGGCGCGGCGTTATGACGATAACGCACGCGCACGTCCGCGCTCACAGAATCCGTCGGATTTTCGAACGTAATCCAGTTAACGCCTGCCGCTGTAAATTTCTTGCTGAGTAATTGATTGTCACAGCCAACAACGACCCGGTTCCGATCGGCGTCGATATCCAAAACATAAAGCGGTCGCGGCTGGGCGATGCCAATCCCGCGTCGCTGGCCGATCGTGTAGCGGTGAATTCCCGTGTGCTTGCCGAGCACAGTTCCGTCGCTCGTCACGATCTCACCGTCACCCGGCAAACGATCGCTCTGGTGTTCAGCTTCGAGATATCGATCGATGAAACCCGCATAGTCTCCGTCAGGCACAAAGCAGATCTCCTGCGACTCTTTCTTCTCCGCGACGGCAAGTTGATTGTCACGCGCCGCCCGCCGCACATCAGTCTTCGACAACTCGCCTAACGGAAACAGCGCCCGTGAGAGCTGGTCCTGCGTCAACTCCCAAAGAAAATATGACTGGTCCTTCTGTGGATCGAGACCTCGCAATAAGCGATAACGCTTGGTCGCTTCGTCGAATTCGACTCGCGCATAATGACCGGTCGCGACCTTTTCGCAGCCGAGACTCGTTGCCAATTTATCCAACGACGCAAACTTCAGGCGGCTGTTGCAGGCGACACAGGGAATCGGCGTCTCGCCTTTCAGATAACTATTGACAAACGGCTGCACGACGTCGCGCTCGAATTCTCTTTCCAGGTTCAAAACATAGAACGGGAAGCCAAGCTCTTCTGCGACTCTGCGCGCATCGTAAACATCATCGAGCGAGCAGCAGCGAGAAGGTAGCGGGTCGCCATTTTCGTCGACACTGATACCGCGCCGCTGATTCCACAACTGCATCGTGAAGCCGACCAGGTCATGACCCTGCTGTTTTAGAATTGCGGCGGCAGCGGACGAATCGACGCCGCCGGACATGGCTACTGCAATCTTCATGCGTTTCTCGTTATCTTCGGCAATGCTCTAGAATACCGTAGAAAAGCACGTCCGTCAGGTGAGCGACTCGTCAATGAAAAAATCATGGGCCTTTATTGTGTTGGTCTTGCTGCTGTCCGGCGCAAGAATCAAAGCTGCGGTTCAAGAGAAGCGCCTTGAATTTACGTTTCCTGAACTTTCCTGGACGCTTACAATTCCCGCCGATGATTTTCAAGTCGCGCAAAGACAGATGCGGAATGACGGGCGGGGTGCGTATTACTACCTGGTTGACGAGAAGCAGGGTTTGAATCTGTCGATGTACATCGAGCCCGTCAAAGATTGTAAAGACAGCAAGTCCTGTCGTGACTTAGTGTGGAAGCTCGGCAACCCTGAATGGGGAAAGCCTGAGAACGTCGTTCAGAATGAGATTGGCGAAGTCAGCGTGCTCGAGTTGATGGTGCCGAAGTACCAGGGCATGGACGTGCGGCAACAAAACGTCTATGCCGAGTTCGTGGTCGATGGCTTCTGGGTTGATATGCACATCTCGAAGGTGCGCTACAAACCGGAAGAGCATCGACTGTTCGAACAAATTATCAAAGCCGTCAAGTTCGAGCCCAAGGGCAAGCCGACCAACTCTCCTTTATCGCCGGACGCGCCCGCCGATCAGCCCAAAGCGGTTACCGCTGAGGGTTTCCGCAAATTTGAAGACGCAATTAAACCTTACGTCGAACAAGCAAGAAAGACTTATCCAGAAGCAAAGCAGAGATATCTTGGCGGGTTGCCTCCAAAGCATGTGTTCTTTGTGACCGCCAGGCTCTTCGATGCCAGCGGCCGTTTTGAACAGGTCTTCGTCGAAGTCAAAGAAATCAAACGCGGGATTATAAGAGGGGTAATCGCGAGCGAGATGAACGTGGTGAAGACTTACAAGTACGGCGATGAATACTCGTTACCGGAATTTGAATTGATTGATTGGACCATCAGCAAACCTGACGGCACGGAAGAAGGAAATTTTGTGGGAAAATTTCTCGACACCTATCGCCCTGATTGACAGCACCATGCCCGAACGCGCCATCGAAGAATACAAAATCGCCGACGAGCCTTATTACTTGCCGGTCGACAACGAGATTGGTTTGTTTGAGGCGGCGCACGCCGCTCATTTGCCGGTAATCTTGAAGGGCCCAACGGGTTGCGGCAAGACCCGCTTTGTCGAGCACATGGCGTGGCGATTGGAGCGTCCGCTAATTACGGTCGCCTGTCACGAAGACCTTTCATCAACCGATCTCGTCGGCCGCTTTTTGATCGAGGGTGAAGAGACGGTGTGGCACGATGGGCCGCTAACTTCCGCCGTACGACACGGAGCGATTTGTTATCTCGACGAAGTTGTCGAAGCACGCAAAGACACCGTCGTGATCATCCACCCGTTAACCGATCATCGCCGGCGTCTGCCGATTGAAAAGCGCGGTACCATCCTCGAAGCGCCATCAGATTTCATGTTGGTCGTTTCTTACAATCCCGGCTATCAATCAATCTTGAAAGACCTGAAGCAGTCGACACGGCAGCGCTTCGTCGCGATCGACTTCGATTATCCGCCGGCGGAATTGGAAGCCGCGATCGTCACCCGCGAAGGCGGCGTCGACGAAGGCACCGCGCGCGATCTGGTTTTGATTGGTCAGAAGGTTCGTAATCTGCGCGGCCACGGATTGGAAGAAGGCGTCTCGACGCGCTTGTTGATCTACGCGGCCCAATTGATTTCAAGCGGCATCGCACCGACCCGTGCCGCCGAAGTCGCCATGTGCTCACCCATCACCGACGACCGCGATCTGCAACGAAGCATCCGCGAGATCATCACGACGGTTATTTAATGTGAGGTTATCTTAGCCACATCGAACGTGGAAAAAATTTGGTTGGCGGTCAAGACTGCCAGCCGTTTGCCGTCGCCGCTAAACCGGATCATCTTGATGCGATCGCCCAGGCTTAACTGTCCGCGCTTTTCGAACGTATTCAAATCATAAAGATTTAGTTCGCCGCTCTCGTTTTGAACGCACAGCAGACCGGCTGCGGGACTCAAGGTCGCCCAGTTTCCAAAAACATGGCCCAACAATTTACTGCTGGAGATCGAATAAACCAATGCCCGGTTCTGATCGTCCATGGCGACGAAATAATCGCCGGTCGCAATTGCATCCACAATCTTGAATGACTTTTTGTTGGTCGGCACGATGAGTGATCCGGTTGTCTTGCCGGTCCTCAGGTCAACGATCCGGAAATAATATTTGTCATCGGCGTCTTTCTGATTGCCGATGCGTCTTGCCAGTTCCGGATCCGTTTTGATTTCCGCCGCGACCGCCTTTGAGTTGCCCCACCAGGCCAGGACCATGGTTCCGAACAACCCATCGGGCACGTAGCTCGGGAATCCTTGCGGGTATTCCTGCGACCAAAGGACGTTGTAGGTCTTCGCGTCAAACGCCTCCAGCGTCGTTACGCCGTTCGTCCAATCAAAGGTCTCCTTGCCGTTCTTCATTTCGATCTTTGGCCGGGATCTGATCAGCACCTGGCCATACTGCGCAACTCTGCTGGACTTGACCTCAGCATCGCGGTCCATCAATTTTTGTCCCGGGTCGAAATGCGCTACTGTCCGCGGCGTCGTATCCTGCGCCGGAAAATCCATATAGACCATGTCGTCGGGCGTGAAGTTCGCGCCCCGGAATCCGCGAATGTAAATCAACATTTTTCCGTCCGCGAGGTTCCAAACGCCGCCCCGCGCGCTGCCGGAAAGTGCCAGGTACTTGAAGTCGTCAGAGAGACCCGCGGCATACAATCGGCCCAGCGGATTCTCGGGAATCGGGAGTACGTCGGGGTTGCCGCTGCTTTTCAGGTTGTAAAGCGCCAGTTCGCCGTTCTGTGTTTCTGTCGCGCCGATGCCGTCAAAGACGTCGCGCAGCTTTTCCTGACCCGGCCGCAGGTATTTCTTTGATTGCAGGTCGAAGACTGAACCATTGTATGGACCACCGCCGTCAATGCGCAGAAAATTTCCACTCGTGATGGCATCGAAGTGTACGTGCGGCACTTCAAACTGCTCGATTGGCGCGCCCGCAGGAAACGAATACGATCCGGATTTCTTGGCGTTCTCCCAATGACGCCCAACGACTGTATCCGCTCCTACGAACGCAAACCCGCCGATCGCCAACTGCTTCAGATCGTTATTAATTTGCAGCGGCGCACGAGCGTGAAGGTCATAAGCGATGGCGTTGTTCTGGGTAACGGTGCTGAAAGCGCCGTAGACATAGCTATGATCGCCGGCCAGCAAGTATCGCCCGTCGCGCGAGAACATCATGTTGATGAATTCACCTTCATCGGGAACTCGACTGCGTCCGGTGAAAATCTCCTCGACCCAGGTCAACAATTCAAAAACACTCGGCGTGGTGAACGACTTCTTCTCAAAAATCTGCGAGCCATCTTTGACGTCAAAAAGGAGCAGACTTGCCTTTTCATCCAGACAAGCCAGAGTGTGGCCATCAGGCGATAAGCGCGTCTGCAGGCAGGCCCCGCGCAGCACTATTTCGTCGGCTGAAGCGAGCGACTGCTCCGCGATGTCCCAAACTTCAACGCGCAGATTCGGCGTGTAGAGGACTACCTGCTTTGAATCGGGACTGAACTGCGCCGGATAAGCGTTCGGCGCGCTGATGCGGAAGTCCAACGCCAATGGCTGACGCGTCAAGACGCTGATTCCGGAATCATCCTGGGCCAGCAAAAATTTTCCGTCGAGACTAAACCGCATGTGATAGACGGTCGATCGCAACGGCGGATCAAGCTTAGTCTTTTTAACCAGGCCGGGTAACGATTCCTTTCGTCCGAATTGTTTGTAAGTGACAACCGCGCGTTGCCACTTTAAGAATTCGGCTTGATCCGGTCGAAAAGTTTGCTGCTTGCATTCGGCGGGCAGATCGGCGAGTTGGCGCAGCATCTCTGCCAGACGTTTCTGCTCGGGCTTGGTGGTGCCAAAAAGTCTTGAGAAAAAGGTGCCGGTCTTGCCTTTGGTGTCTTGAAAGCGATCCCAGAACGCTGCCTGCGCCTGCGGATTGTAGCCGGCCCTCGTCATTAGATAGAGACCAATCATGTCGGCCGTGTACTGATCGCGATCTTCACGCTGACCCTTCTCACCGAGCTTAGGCTTCAACATGGTGGTGTCGATCAAGGTCTGATACTTTTCATAGATGTCGTGGCGATCGCCCACCTGCGAAACACCCAAAGCCTCGCGTAAAACGCTACTCATCTCGTTTGCCGAGTGTCGCGCCAGTACGTGTCCGAGTTCATGCGCGATCACGCCGGCGAGTTCATCTTCGTTCCGGGCAAATGCAATCAATTTTCGCGTAACGTAGATGCGGCCGCCTGGCAGCGTGAAGGCATTTACCTCGTAACTGTCCACGACGGAAAATTGAAAGCGCAGATGCGTCGGCGGCGCTCCGGCAATCAGTCGTTCGCCGATGCGGCGCAAGTTGCCGACTACGGCCTCATCGTCGATTATCCGAAAGCCGCTTTCAATCTGTTCAGCGACCACGTCGCCCAGCATCATTTCCTGTTCTTCGTTAAGGAAGTTAATCGGGTTCGGAGACGGGGTGGGCGGCTGGCACTTCGATTGCGAAAGAATTGGAGTTGCCAGAGCCGCACAGACGACAAAAGCCGAGCACCACACGACGAACCTTCCACGCGAATTGGAGATTTGGCGCGCCTGCCGTTGAAGTGCGAACATGGTATTTCTCTAGAGTTAGACTGAGGCCGGGCTGGTACGACGCGCGAAGCATAATGAGATATTTTTTAACGGTCAAGAGAAATTGACTCAGCGATTTCAATAATTTGGTTAAGTGATCGTGGATGAACAAACGAAACAATCTGAGCACCCGAGCGAGCTGCACGAAGAGATTAGCGAGCGGATTCGCGCAGTAAAAAACCCGGCTGAGCGTCGCACCATCGCGGGTTTGCTGCGCGAGATCGGCAGACTGCCACTCGATCAGACGCGCGCGGCTTTGGAAACGAGCGCGACAATTGCCGCGGTTTCGTTGCGCGCCAGCATTGAATTTCTCCGCGCCGTGCCCGAGGTCGCACAGGTGCTCGAAGCCGCCGAGGTGCGCGCCTGGGGTGAATTGGGCCGGCGACTGACGATGACCGATATCGAAACCGGTGTCAGCTTCTTCATCGCCGGTATCGGCGATTTTGCCAAGGTCCCTTCGTCTGTGCGCCCCTTCGTGTTTCAAGTATGCGCGCGGCAGATGATTCTTTCGGCGACGACGGCCGCGGAAACTTTTCGTAGCGCGGCGCCGTTGGCTGATTCATCAATTGACCCGGACGCGCTGCGATCGATCTATGAAGTCGCGTCGTCTATCTCTCGTCGTTCCGCAAAGCACAGCGCCGAGTTTTTGAATGCCACGCCGCAGGTCGTAGCATCCCTCCGTTCATCAAATGATGATTTAATTAACGACGCGATTGCTCTCGTTAAAGCATTCGCGGAACACGCCGGCGGAATCGCCGCTGATGCCTGGACGGCTCTGCCTCAAGCTATCGAACGACTGGCGGCGGAACAGACACTGTTGTTGCTCAAGCGCGCGACCACATTTCTCGAGCGTGGCGGCGCGGTCGCATTCCATTTTCTGAACGCGGGCGGCGAGGTGCTCCGCGCCTTGCCCGAATCGTTTGAAAATTGGAACGAATTGCTTTGGACAATTGCGCCGCACGGCAACGCGGCCCTCGTAGCTTTTATTCGAGCGAGCCCGCGTTTCTTCAACAACATCGCGATCACGAAGACCCATCTGGGCGCGGTCGTGCTGGCGCAACGCGTGCTCGCCCTCACGGGTGACGTTGCGCGCATCGACGCCGAAGCTGCGCTGGCGTGTCTGCGATCCAGCGCCAAAGCGCTGCATTCCGTCTCGATCGAACAGTTCGAGAGCTGGGCCCGGGCTGGATTGATCTCAGGCGACGCGCGCGCGCGCCGCAGTTACTACGCGCTGGAAACCCGGAGCAGCAATGAAGCTCTGCGCGTGGGCGATGCTGGGGTCTCGCTCGAAACGATTCAGGCTCTGCTGCGTCTTTATGTCGAAGCGCTGACTGGACGTGCAGTCGAAATTGCTCCGCTCGCGGCGGTGCCGCTGGAGACTCGCATTGCCGATGGCCGCACGATTCATCTGCCGGCGGTGGTATCGGAATTCGGCGATGAAGAACTCGACTTTCGCCTCTACAAAGTTCTGGCCGCGCATGCCGCGGGACAGATTGAATTCGGCACTTACGAAGGCAACGAAGATCTACGAGCCGTATACGTTTCGTTGGATGAACTTTACGATCCTGCAAAGCAGGATGAGCGTGACGCGTTCGCAGTTGATCCGAACCAGTTGGCAGAGATCGAGTCTCACGCAAAGGCGCAAAGGCGCACAGAACGGCCAGCTGATCTCGATTATCGCGCCGTTCTGAACGTGTTTCCCATTCCCGCACTCGCTCGCCGCATCTTCGGCACGCTCGAAAATGGCCGCATCGATCGACGCTTGCGCAGGACCTATCGCGGTCTCGCTCGCGATCTAAATCTCATTCGCGAGCACCTGCGACATCGCCGCCCCAAAATTGTCGATCTGCCGCCCGCCTTGGTCCCATTCGAATTGCTATTTCAGGTGACGCTGCTCGGCGGCGCGCTGGACGACGCGCGCGAGTTTTATCGACAGGTGGTTTCAGAACTGGAGACGATCGTCGCCGAATATTTGAACGGCGAAAGCGCCTCTGTTGCCGACACGTTGATGGCCACGAGCCGCGTTTATGCGTTGTTTCAATCGCTGACCATGGATGAGTCTGAGCAGCAGATCGAAGTTCCCGAACAGCAGGGTCAGGAAGACGAGAACAAGCAAGCCGAGCAGATGTTGAATGAGCGTGAAACCGACGCCCGGCCGCAGCGGCGTGATGCACGCGAACTTTTCAACGCCTGGAATTCGGAAAGCGAGGGTGAGTTCGATGAGCTCGACGGCAGCGAAGCCTGGAGCGAAGGCGAAACGCCGGAGCAGGATCTCGAAGCCGGCGAGGTGGCTTTCAATTACGACGAATGGGACCGCGAGCTGGTCGATCATCGGGTGGGCTGGACGCGCGTGATTGAAAAGAAGGTAAAGCGCGGCAGCCGCAACTTCGTCGATGACACCCGCGAGCGCTACAAAGGCGTCGTCTCCTCCATTCGTCATCAGTTTCAGTTGATGAAGCCCGAGAACCTGACGCGCATCACGAACGAACTCGACGGCGAGGATTTTGATCTGAATGCGGTAGTCGATTTCTTCATCGATCGCCGCGCCGATGGGCAACAGTCAGAGCGCATTTACACCAAACGTCTGCGCCGCCGTCGCGACGTCGCTGTTTCGTTTCTGCTCGATCAATCGTCATCGACCGCGCGCACGATTGGCCGTCATCCGCTGCAGCCGTACACACATCCTGGCCGCCGCATCATCGAAATCGAAAAGGAAGGTTTGGTGTTGATGAGCGAAGCGCTCGAAGCCGTCGGCGATGTTTATGCCATCAACGGCTTCACCTCCGAAGGGCGGCGCAACGTGAAGTTTTATGTGCTCAAAGATTTTCAGGAGCATTACTCCGACGAAGTGATGCGGCGCATCGGCGGTATTACATATCAAAACAACACGCGTCTCGGCGCGGCGATTCGTCACGCGGCCGCCAAACTGGAAAAGCAGGAGGCCCGCACGCGTCTGCTGATCGTTTTATCAGACGGCCGCCCTTACGATCACGATTACGGCGACGCGCGTTACGCGCGCGAAGACACACGCGAAGCGTTAATTGACGCGAAGTCGCGCGGCATCACGCCTTTCTGCATTACGATCGATCGCGAATCGGAAAGCGAGCTGCGCGATCTCTACGGCGAGATTGGTTATACGATCATCGATGATGTGATGAGCCTGCCGGAGCGTTTGCCGGGAATTTATCGCAGACTCACGACGTGATGGAGCGCAGGCATCCTTGCCTGCGGTTCGCCGGCATCTTTGCCGGCCTAATCTGAAAAGCGCGAGCAGAATGGCCGCGAACCGCCGACAAAGATGTCGGCGATCCTTTTTACGCGTTCGTCCTTTCACGTCGCACGACGCGCACGCCGCCGCGCCAGTCTTCGTTGATGTCGAACCGATAGATTTCGATGTCCCGCGCGATCGTTCGCGCGAGCGTCGTGAATGAAGGATGAAAACGCAGCGTCGGCGCCACCAGATAAACCAGCGGCGATTCGTCACTGATTTCACGATCGCCGAAGAGCTTGCGGCTGCTGATGTGGCCGCGGCGGCGATGGGCTTCGACGCGGCGCCAATAATCGACGCCCTGAAAAACGTGCTGGCGATCCTCGCTGACCTTCAATTCGATCACGACCAAACGGCCGTCTCGACGCAACGCCAAAAGGTCGATTGGCCGAGGGCCGGTTGGACCACCTGGCGACGTGCGAAACTGGGCATGCAGCGGCGCCACGACCAATCCAGGATCGAGTCTCGAGATATCGCGCCGCAGAATCGATTCCAGCCAGGCTTCGCCGGCCGCGCGATAGAACCAATGCCGCCGGTCGCGACAGCTTTCATTTCGATAGGTTTGCAAATCGCCCAGCAGCTTGGCGAAATCGCGCTGCTGATATTCGCCGAGCAAACGCCGCCGCGATCCTTCGATGCCGAACCAAACATGGTCGCGGTCCATCACGCGACGCATGCGCGCAAACGGCAGCCCGTGGTAGCGCAGCGTCTGTCCGTGACGAGACGCCACGACGTCGATCGCGTTTGGAGCCAGCGCGACGATCTGTGCTATGCGATCTGTAGCCGGGGCTTCGACGACTGCCGGAAAGCGTGACAGTCGCTTGCGCCAAAGATATCTTCGTTCCCAGACCCCCGTTGATTCGACTTCGCTCCAATCCTCATCGATCCGTAGCAACTCAATTCGTCCGCGCAGCGAATCTCGCAATAGCACAAGTCTTTGCCGTGCTGCTTCCAAAATGTTTTTTTCGACGACGATGAGCAGGCGATTGATTGGCGGCCGTTTCGGCGTCGCCTGCACACGCTCAAACCAAAGCAAGGCAGAGGAGAACAACGAATCGACATTGCGCGCGTCGCTGGCCGCCACGATTGCCGTCACTGCGATGCGTTCGAAACGCGGTCGGAGGATGATACGCGCGTAACGTCCCGGTTGATCGCGACGTATGCCGGGACTCAGCGTCGCGCGTTCGATCTTGATGGAGGGGTGTTGGGTGTAGGTGGTTGGGTTTAGATCCTTCGTCGATGAATTTCTCTGTTTCTCTATAGGCTTTGGATCTCTCATTAATAAAGTCTTCTGTTCTTCTACACCCAACACCCTATCGCCTAAACCCTCTCCTAAAGCTGCGGCCATTAATTTCGCCAGGTGCTCGCATCTCGCCAACCGTGCAGCAGCGATGCTGGCGACCAATGCCTTTGCCGAAGATCGCGGCGCCATTTCGATGGTCGCGGTCACTGCGCCCATGCGGCGGCTCGTGCGCAGGACCAGTTTGTTTTCGCATTGACTCCAATCATTGACTTTCCAGGTGAGCGCGCCTTGCTCGGTCCGGCATGAAAAGATTAAGCGGCCGTGCGCGGCAGAAAAATCGAATTCGTCCCGGTTAACGTCAAGCGGAGCGCGGCCGTCTTGAGAGATGAACCACGTCGAGTGCGCTTGCGTGATTTCCAGGAGACGGCGCGCAGCAGCATCGGCTGAATTCAAAGACGATTGTGGGCCGTTTTCGGGAGACATCGGGCGCTATGCTACCATCGAACTTATCAAATGAAACCTGTATTTCTTGCAGGAGCGGTGCGCACCGCGATCGGACGATTTGGCGGCTCGCTTAAAGATCGAAGTGCGGCCGACCTCGGCGTCGCGGCCGCAGTTGCGAGTATGCGCCGTGCCCACATTGAGCCAGATCAGATCGACGATTCAATCTGGGGATGCGCGCGTCAGGCAGGCGGTGGTCCCAACGTGGCGCGCCAGATTATTTTTCGCGCGCAGGTGCCCGAACATGTGCCCGCGTTCACTGTCAATCAGGCATGCGGATCGGGTTTGCGCGCGATCATTTTGGCGGCGGAAAAGATCCTGCTGGGCCGCGCGAACATCGTGCTCGCGGGCGGCACTGAAAGCATGTCGCGCGTACCGTATTTTGCCGACGGAGTTCGCTGGGGAACGCGCATGGGCGCAGTCGATTTGGTTGACGGGATGTATCGCGACGGGTTCAACGATCCGCTTTCCGGAATGGTAATGGGCCAAACGGCAGAGAAGCTCGCCAGTCAATATGAAATTAACCGCGACGAACAAGATGAGTATGCGGTTCGTTCGCAGCAGCGCGCCGCGGCGGCGATTGAAGCAGGAAGATTCAACGACGAAATCGTCTCCCTCTCCCTTTGGGAGAGGGCTGGGGTGAGGGGCCTTACGCTG
>DASQYL010000129.1:0-8482 GCA_035639235.1 Pyrinomonadaceae bacterium
GAACTCGTCGCAGCGATGAATGACAGCGGCGTGCTTTTCTACTTAAAGGCAATAAACAAGGACAAGCCGGATGCTAAAGTCACGTTCACGATCAAACAAGACGGACCGGACGTAAGTGCGATCGTGGAAACTGAATTAAGCTCACCTGATAGCGCAAAGCGACTGTCGAGCGCGTTCGACTTGTTGCTTACTGCCGGAGCCAAGTCGCGCGAAGGGCACGACGAAGAAATTCTACTGAAGAATACAAAAGTGTCGGCGGACGGCAACAAGCTGTCGTTTAAATTAAATATGACGCACGACGCGGTCGTCGATATCGTCCAAAGAGGAATGCAGCCGGATGCATCGCCGACAGTTACGCCCGCGAAAGATCGGTCCGAACGTTAGGCGTTAGGCGCTAAACTGAGTATGTGGAATCGAACGGCAGTCTTCGTCTTGTTGCTGATTACGTCTGTTGCAAGTTGTCGTCAAACACTCAATTCATCAAGCAGCACAGCGGTTTCGCAAACTCCTGCACAAGCTGCTGCCGCGTCGATCAAGCTGAGCAGCAGCGCCTTCAAAGACAGCGGACCAATTCCCAAACAATATACCTGCGACGGTGTGAACATTTCGCCGCCGCTGGAGTGGACCGGAATTCCGAAAACGGGAAAGACAATCGCGATTATCGCTGACGACCCTGACGCACCGGCGGGAACCTGGGTGCATTGGATCGTTTACAATTTGCCTGCCGAGAGCATCGGGCTGATCGAGAACACGCCGGCTACCGATGAAATTAAGGGCGGCGGCTTTCAAGGCAGGAACGATTTCAAAGATATCGGTTACGGTGGCCCATGTCCGCCGTCAGGCACACATCGTTACTTCTTCAAGATTTACGCGTTGGATAGTGAACTGCCTTTGAAGGCGGGGGCGACTAAGGCTGAGGTAGAAAACGCGATGGCCGGTCACATCGTCGGTCAAGGACAGTTAATTGGAACGTATCGTAAGTAGGACCGAACGCATCAACCGCCGACAAGGATGTCGGCGATCCTCACGGCAAAATACCTATCGGCACTTGCCACGGGTGCAGATCAATTTTCAATCTGTCGATCTTAATCATCGGATCACTGGCTGCGAGATCCTCCGCCTCTTTTAACGAGTCAACTCGAAAGACAAACACACCGCGCAACTCGCCATCGTCGCCGAATGGCCCAGCCATGATTAACTTCTTAGTCTCAGCCAGACGGTTGATGTTGGCGATGTGCTGTTTTTGCAATTCCTGAATTTCCGGCGACTTGTCATCGCCGTCTTTTCGATTCGGTCCCTTCTTCAAAAAACCGAAATAAACGACGTCGAACTTTAAGGGCATCACGACTTTCTGGAAAATATCTTCCGAAGACCATGGGTGAATGTCGGCCACGATCAAGCCTGCTTTAACTGCCGGATCGGCATCCACCAGGGCCTTCGCTTCTTCGGTTGAGGCCGCGCGAAAAATAAAAATTCCGCCAAGTTCCGTATTGTCACCGAACGGGCCGGCCGCTGCGGCTTTGCCGGATTGCAGCAACGCAATCACGTTCCGCAGATGTTGATGAAGGATTTGGTCCTTCTCAGTTTCTGCAGTCGAGTCCAGCTTCGGCCCCTTCTTTAGGATGGCCATTTGAAATTGCACCATCTTGTGATCTTGCGCCAAAGCGATGCTTGAACTCACCAGGATGATGATCGTAATTAGCGCGATTCTGATTTTCATCGACGTCTCCTGCGAATTAATTTGGAGTGCGCCGGCTTGAGGGCGCTGTTTTATCTTAATCAACGACGAGGAAAAAGGGCGTCAAGCCGCCGGACTCTAAAAATTTAACCGATCTTCGCAGTCTTTACGCAAGTAATCGGCGGCAATCCTTCACGAATCAACTGCCATGAATCGCCGCCGTCGCTAGAGCCGAACAACTTTCCGCTGCGTGTTCCGAAATAAAGACCCGTGGGATTGTTTCGATCCGCCTTCAGGTTGTCGCGCAAGATCGTCTCAAGCGCGTCCTCTTGCGGCAGTCCTGTCGTCAAAGCTTGCCACGAGTCGCCACCGTCGCGCGTGCGATAAACTCGCAGCTTCGCTTCCGGCGTGCAACGAAATTCGTCCGACTCGATGGGAATAATGTAAACGGTATCTTTATCGTTCGGATCGATCTCCAACGCGAAACCAAAATCCGACGGCAACTTGTCTTTGCCAATGTCCTGCCATGAATCGCCCGCATCGTCGCTGCGATATACACCCCAGTGATGTTGCAGGAACATTCGATCGGGATTTGACAGATGATTGACAACCTTGTGTACGCACTGTCCAAATTCGGGATATTGCTGTTCCGGCGGCATGAACGGCGCGCGAATCCCCTGGTTTCGCGGCTTCCAACCTTTGCCGCCATCTTCGCTGCGATAAACGCCGCCGGTTGAAATAGCGATCCACATGCGATCCTTGTTTGTTGGATCGGGAAGAATCGTGTGCAAGCAAAGCCCGCCGCCGCCCGGCTGCCACTGCGTGCGATGCGGATGATCGAACAAGCCGCGATTGAGCGACCAGGTTTCGCCCGCATCCTTTGATTCAAAGAGCGCCGCCGGTTCGACGCCACAGTAGAGCGTGTCCGCGTCATGCGGATCGCTCACGATCTGCCAGATTTGTTTGAGAGAAACGTCCGAACCTTCGGGAAATTTGATGTTATAGCTTTCTGGATCGCTCCAAGTTCGACCGAAGTCATTCGACGAACTGAGAAACGATCCCCAATACGAACTGTTGACGGCGGCCCATAATCTTTGTCTGCTGTTGCGGCCGTCATAGTCAAACGCGTAAACGCTGCGGCCGGGAAAATATGGACCAGCCTCTTCCCAGTTCTCACGTTTTGAGTCAGAGCGAAAAACAAATCCGCCCTTCATCGTGCCGACCAGCAAGAGATTGTCACCCGCTTGAACATCGATTTGATTTGGCTTTGGCATCGGCGAACTCCGTTGTAACCTTCGATTTCGATCAGGCGTTGGATTATACAGCGACTGAGCGTCAGTTTCGGAATCATGTTTACGTTTACGCGATTGTTTTCAGACTCATCGGGTCATTCCCATTTTGATGACGTAGAGGTCGATTTCGCGCCCGTTGACTATACGGATGCGGCGCCACCTTTGAACCTGTCCGATACTACGATCGCGAAGCATGTCAGGTTTATGGAAGCGCCGGCTGGTTGGACCAGCGATTGGCACACGTCAGCGGCACGCACCTTATTCATTGTGTTGAGCGGCGAATGGGAAGTAACCGTATCAGATGGAGAATCGCGCCGCTTTGCGATCGGCAGCGCCATCCTGCTCGAGAGCACGACTGGCATCGGCCACTCCTCGCGCATCACCAGCGTTGACGGATCGCTCGCGGCGATGATCGAATTGGCGTAATTAAATCAGCCACAGATGAACACGGATCGACATAGATAATTTCCATTCTTATCCGCTTCATCTGCGTTAATCCGCGGTTCATTCCGCTTTGCTCCGCAGTCCGCTTCGTGTTAAAAGATGCACCCGCAGGCATCCATCTTTCTGGAGGACAATCCATGCCGTTCGTTCGTATCCCGGCGAAGAACTTCGCTCGCCGCTCGATTCTACTTGTCATCACGCTTTGCGTGATTGCCATCATCAGTTTCAGATCAATTCACCAAACCGCGCACGCTCAAGCCGGCAGCACACGCATGTTGCGGACGCCGACGGTGAGCGCAACGCAGATCGCGTTTGCTTACGCGCAGAATATCTGGACCGTTCCGCGCGCCGGCGGTATGGCGCGACGGATCACAACCTTCCAGGGCCAGACTTCGAATCCACACTTTTCTCCCGACGGAAAATGGATCGCGTTTAGCGGCGAATACGCCGGCAACCTCGACGTGTATGTTGTGTCTGCCGACGGCGGAGAGCCAAAGCGTCTGACATGGCATCCCGGCGCCGACTCGGTCCAGGGGTGGACGCCTGACGGCAAATCGATCATGTTCTCGTCAACGCGCGCGACCTGGTCACCGAGCGGCGCGCCGCGCTTTTGGACTGTGCCTGTCGAAGGCGGAGTCGAAGAGCCGATGCCTTTGCCGCGCGGATTCCAGGGCAAAATTTCTCCGGATGGATCGCACATCGCTTATCGCATGAACAACTCATGGGACGATGAGCGCCGCAATTACCGCGGCGGTCAGAATCGACCCATCTGGATTGTCGATCTCAAAAGTTTCGATCTCGTTTCTCCGCCGTGGGCCGATTCAAAAGATATCGATCCGGTCTGGGTCGGCGATGTGGTCTATTTCATTTCCGATCGCGACGGCGTCGAAAATGTTTGGAGCTATGAAGCAAAGACAAAGAAGCTGGCTGAAATTACGAAATTCACCGACTACGATGTGAAGACGATCGATTCGGGCGCCGGCACGGTCGTGTTCGAACAAGCCGGTTACATTCACGAACTCGATCCAAAGAGCGGCAAGGAGCACGTCGTCAACATCACTGCGACAGGCGATTTTCCGTGGATGATGCCGCGTTGGGAAGACGTGAGCAACCGGATCGGCAACATGCAACTGTCCCCAACGGGCAGACGCATCGTCGTCGAGGCGCGCGGAGAAGTCTTTACGATTCCCGCTGAAAAAGGCGACGTGCGCAATCTCACCAACTCAAGCGCGGAAGCAGATCGCGATCCCGCCTGGTCGCCTGATGGCAAATGGATTTCATACTTCAGCGATCGCTCCGGCGAATATCGTCTCTACCTCGAAGCGCAAGACGGTCTCACGCCGCCACGCGAGATCACACTCGATCATCCGACTCATTACTACACGCCATCATGGTCGCCTGACTCAAAGAAGCTGGTGTTCACCGACACCGGTTTGCATGTATGGGTGCTCGACGTGGCTTCCGGCAAAGCAAAGATTGTCGGCAACGATCCATGGATGGTGCCGTCGCGCACCCTCAATCCGGTGTGGAGTCCCGATTCGAAATGGGTCGCGTACTCGAGCCGTCTCCGTTCGCTGTATCACGCAATTTTCGTGGCGAATGCCGAGACTGGCGAGTCACACCAGGTCACTGACGGACTCGCCGATGCGGTCTGGCCGGCGTGGGATGCGAGCGGGAAATATCTCTGGTTCCTGGCGTCAACCGATTTTGGTTTGCGTTCGCAATGGCTCGACATGACTTCTTACGATCATGAAGAGAACTTTGGTTTGTACTTGACTGTGTTGAAGAAGGGCGATTCAAGTCCGCTGCTGCCCGAGAGTGATGAAGATCGCGGCGTCGGCACCGGCCGTCGCACAGTTCCGGGTCAATGCGTTGGCGATACGGCAGGCGGAGCGGGTGGCGGCGGCGCTGATACCGCGCCAACAGATCAAGCGCAGGGTCCGCGTGGTCCAAGACAACCAGTGTCGGTGCAAATCGATTTTGATGGATTGGCAAAGCGCATTATCTCTGTTCCCGGCATTCCCGAACGTCAATATTCTTCGTTGAAATCAGGCGCTGACGGAAACGTCTACTATCTCGAAGCCGGCCGTGCCGCGGCCGGCGGCGGCGGTGGTGGAGGTGGCGGCGCGGCCGCTAACGAGTTGATGCGTTATCGTCTGTGCAATCGACAGGCTGCGACTTTTGTTGCCGGCGTCACGGCATTTGAAATCAGCGCGGACGGACGCAAGCTCGTCTATCGTTCAGCAGGCGGAGGCGGTGGCTTCGGTCGCGGCGCGGCGGCAGCAGGTGGCCCGCCGACACCTTCGCTCTTTATCGTCGATGCAGATCGCAATCCACCGCAGTCGGGAACTGGGCGAGTGAGCTTCAACCTCCGCATGTATCTCGATCCGAAAGAAGAGTTCAAACAAATCTTCAACGAGATGTGGCGTAATCAACGTGACTATCTCTACGTGCCAAACCTGCACGGCACCGACTGGAACAAAGACAAAGAGATGTACGGCGCGATGTTGCCTTACGTCATGCACCGCGCGGATTTGAATTATTTGATGGATATGATGGGTGCCGAAATTTCCATCGGGCACTCGTACGTGCGCGGCGGCGACATGCCGGAGGTGCCGAATTCACCGGGCGGCTTGTTGGGCGCCGACTTCGCGATTGAGAACGGCCGCTACAAGGTCACGCGCATCTATGACAATGAGAATTGGAATCCCGATCTGCGATCGCCACTCGCAACACCAGGTTCGACGGTTAATGTTGGCGAGTACATCCTCGCCGTCAACGGTGTCGAGTTAAAGGCTCCTGACAATATCTACCGTCTGCTCGACGGCACGGCGAATCGGCAAACTTCGTTAACCGTAAACGCCAAGCCGACGATCGACGGCGCTCGTCACGTCGTCGTCATTCCCATCGCCAACGAGCAAGCCTTGCGCACGCGCGCGTGGGTTGAATCGAACCGGCGTCTGGTTGAACAACTGTCAGGCGGTCAGCTCGCATATGTTTATCTGCCCAACACGGGCCAGCCTGGTTACACGAGCTTCAATCGTTATTACTTTTCGCAGCAGGACAAGAAGGGCGCAATCATCGACGAGCGCTACAATGGCGGTGGCTCCGCGGCTGATTACATCATCGACGTTTTGCAGCGTGACTTCGACGGCTATTTCAACAACGTCGCCGGCGATCGCTATCCCTTCACCAGCCCGGCTGCCGGAATCTGGGGACCCAAGGTAATGATCATTAACGAGATGGCCGGCTCGGGCGGCGACCTCATGCCCTACATGTTTCATTATCGAAAGATCGGTTTACTCGTCGGCAAGCGAACGTGGGGCGGACTGGTCCATACCGCCGACACGCCGGTCTTTGTCGATGGCGGCTCGGCGATCGCACCGCGCGGCGGATTCTTTGCCCGCGACAATCGTTGGGCCGTCGAGAACGAAGGCGTCACGCCCGATGTTGATGTCGAGAACTGGCCCAAGGACGTGATCGCCGGTCACGACCCGCAGCTCGAACGCGCCGTGCAGGAAGCTATGCGCATGATGAAAGAAAAACCCGTCGATCGCGCGAGCAAAGAACCTCCGTCACCCACGTGGGGTGTCAGACGCAAGCCATAGCCAAGTATTGACTTTGGCATTTTTGAGAATAGAATTGCGCCACTGAATCTGAGTTCATTCTCAAAGACAAGGAGTTTCCCCGTGCGTATATCCAAAATCCGATTCTTGCTGTCTCTTTCGTTACTGATTGCCCTGGTATTAGTCGCTCAGGGCGCTTCCGCCCCGCCACTGCCGAATCCGGTTCTCTACTTTATGGGCACTGAGGCTTACCAACTCAGCGGCAAAACTTTCATTCGTTACCGGTACGACGTCTTCAACAAGACTGACTACCCGGCGGACCTCTTCGCAGCGGCGCCGAATCTGCCGCCGTGCGGCGCTAACACGAAGGCATCACGTACCTGGGTGGATCTGTTCGATCAGAGAGGCAAACGGCTCTATGGATTTTGTGCTTTGGCCAAGCCGGCCGATCTGAGTGGAATCTATTTTGCCTTGGAACAGGGTGTGATTCCACCAAGTTGGATTTACATCGAGATGACCGACCGCCAGACGAACACAAAGTACAAATCGAATCTGGCTGAGACTTCAAATTAACCGTCATCGCGGCGGGATCGAGATTCCCGCTATCGTTGCTGGCGGGTGGTTGGCTGCCCACGCCAGGGCTTTCGTCTCGTCTGCAACCGACGGCCGCCAATCGACATCAGAAAGATTTCCCGGCAGATTTCGTTCGGAGTTTCATTATGCGATTCACTTCAGGAATAATTTTGTCTATCGTTTTGGCCATGACTCTCTTGACCACTCGATATTCAACTACGCCGGCGCACGCCTCGGTCGATGCGACTAACCCGCTCCTCAGCGAAAGCACGCTGCCGTTTCACGCGCCGCCATTCGATAAGATAAAGGACAGCGACTATCAACCCGCGATCGAAGAAGGCATGAAGGACCAGTTGGCAGAGATCGACAAGATCGCCAACGACCCGGCGCCGCCAACATTCGGAAACACGCTCGCAGCGATGGAACGAACCGGCGCCTTACTTACGCGCGTGACGAAGGTGTTCTTCAATCTGACAACGGCCAACACCGACGACGCGCTCCAGAAAATCAAGGCTGAGGAAGCACCGAAGCTCGCCGCCCACTCAGATACGATTTTCTTAAATCCGAAATTGTTTGCGCGCGTGAAGAAACTTTACGATCAGCGCGACACGCTCAAGCTCGATGCCGAATCGCGTTACTTGGTCGAGCGTTACTACAAAACTTTTGTCCGCGCGGGCGCGTTGCTTTCCGAAAAGGACCAGGAGACGCTGCGCAGTTTGAACCAGGAAGAGGCAACGCTTACCACGAAGTTTGAAGATGACGTGCTCGCCGAGACAAACAACGGCGCGCTCGTGATTGACAACAGAGCCGACCTCGACGGTTTGCCGGAAAACGATATCGCCGCTGCTGCCGAAAGAGCGAAAGAAAAGAAGCTCGATGGAAAATGGGTCATTGCCTTACAAAACACGACGCAGCAACCGGCGCTCACA
>DASQYL010000130.1:0-4272 GCA_035639235.1 Pyrinomonadaceae bacterium
GGCGTGGTTAAAAAGGAGAAGCCGGCGCCGAAAGCGAGTTCGTCTCCCGCACCGAGTACGCATTAGTGTCGGGCTTGCTTCGACACAAATAAGAAGGCCCTTCAGCACGAAAGCTGAAGAGCCTTTTTGGTAATTCGGGAACGATAATGCGATTACGGTTGTGGGGTCGGTGAGGTCCGCGGATCCGGAGTCTTTCGCAGTGTCGGCGGAGCCGGCTTGTTCGGATCCGTCTTCTGCGTCTGGCTTCCGTCCGTAGTCGTCGTCGTAGTCGGATCGTCCGGCGTCGGCTGACGACGCTTTAGGGTCGGACGTCCCGGCGTGCCGTCGTCGCTCGAAGCAATCGCACCGCTAGCGGTAGCGCGCGCGTTCGATAGTCTCAGCAAGCGATTCTTCACCCGTTGAAATTCGGACGAGCTGATCACATATTCCTCGCGCTCCGGAAAACGCGCCGCTAAGGCCAGAGCCGAAGCGCGTCTGTCCGCGGGCGCCGGATGGTCCTGAAACATCTTAGCGAGAGTGCCCGGTTTTTTCTTATTCTTAGCTTCGAGCTTCTCAAACATCGTAGCCATGGCGCCCGGATCGTAACCCGCGGCCCACATGTATTGGACCCCAAGCCTATCAGCCTCTTCTTCAGCCGCACGGCTGAACTTCAGGAATGCCATACCTTCAAAGAAGCTGCCACCGTTATAGAGCACGTTACCAATAATTGGTCCACCCAGCAGGATACCTGCGAGCATGCCGTAATCCAGCACCTCCATCTTGCGCTCATTCTCCATCGCATGACGCGCACAAACGTGTCCAATCTCGTGCGCCATGACTCCGGCTAGTTCCGCCTCGTTATCCGCGGCCAGAATCAGACCCTTGTTGACGTAGAAGAATCCGCCGGGCAAAGCGAACGCATTCACTTCGTCCGAGTCGATCACTTTGATGGTGAACGGCACTTTCGCGTCAGAGTGGAGCACGATATTCTGGCCCACGCGATTGACGTACTCAGTAATCATCGGATCGTCGACGAACTTCGCTTCCTTGTCGACCTGGGCGGCTAACATCCGGCCCATCTTCACTTCCTTTTCAGTGCCGGCCGCGAGCCTACCCCAGAGACCCTTGTTTATGTTGCGCTTGCCAATCATCTCCGGGTCATCATTGACCGGCAACGAACCCTTCTTTACGGGCGGCGCCGCTTCCGGACTCGACGCAGGCTTAGCGCTATCAGCCGACGGAGTGGTCGATGCTTGCTTCTGCTGATCTTGGCTAGTCTGATCCTTGCTCTGCTGCTGCGGCGCCGCGAACGAGCTCACGCTGCCGACCCACAGACTGGCTCCCAAGCCGAATGCAATGACGGCACGAGAGAGGTGAAATTTCATTTGGACCTCCAAAAACTTCAACTGGCTGGAAGAAACTGGGGTTTCTCCTCCTCGGTTGGCCGCATTTCAGCAGCCGTTTCGATTTTTCCGGGGGCAGCGCCCGAGGCAGCAGCGCCGCAACGATTAAATGCACCGCTATGATGCCGATTTCGCTTCAGAAGGTTGCGCCACGAATTTTGATCCGTAGTTTTCGCTTCGCCGCAAGGCATCCCGCGCATTATAAGCCAGACTGAATCAAAAACCTATGAAAATTGCTTGCCGATTCATCGCGTGGTAGAGTCCGTGACTGACGCGAAACAACTCCGTATCGATGACCACAAAGACTCGAACCGCACGGTCAATACCTGTACGCAAGCGGAAAAAGAAATTTTCCATCACGATCGTCGGGGCGGGTCGTCTCGGGCTGGCACTCGGCCGAGCGCTGAAAGAGTCGGATCACTCAATCAACCTCGTCTTAACGCGAACAGCGGGCAGCGCAAGACATGCGGCGCTGGCACTGCACGCGGATTCGATTGCCGCGCTAAAGCTGACGAACGAACTCCCGCAGCACCATCGTGAACTCATTATCCAAAGCGACATCATCATCATCGCCACGCCTGACGATTCAATTCCGCATGTTGGAGATGAACTAGCACGCTTGTTCAAATCAATGCGAAGCGGTAGTCGTGCGCGTCTGTCACTCCCGTCAGTTGCCGTTCACACGAGCGGCGCCCTGTCATCAGATGTCATCGCCCCTATACGGTCCCACGGGATCGCGGTGGGCTCGATTCATCCCTTGATTTCCATCAGCGATCAAACGACGCATCGATCCTTCGCCGGCGTGTATTTTGCGCTCGAAGGCGATGTTGCCGCCGTTCGAGCAGGCAAACGATTAACGCTCGACCTTGGCGGCAACAGTTTTGTCATAAGCGCGGACAAGAAACCCTTGTATCACGCGGCCGCCCTCATGGCGTCGCCAAACTTAACGACGTTAATTGATATTGCAATCGAGATGATGCTTCACTGCGGCATCTCAGCACGGCACGCGCGCCAGATGTTATTGCCATTGATTCAGAGCACGGTTCAAAATCTTGTCCATCAGGAACCGCGTGCTGCGCTAACAGGAACCTTCAAACGTGGCGACATCGATACCGTTAAGAAGCACTTGGCCGCGATTGCATCAGAACGACTCACTGACGCGCTGACGTTGTACATAACGCTTGGCGCACGCTCTTTGAAACTTTCGAACCTGCCAAAGCGCCGAAGCAGCGCAATGAATGATCTCCTTACCGAAATAGTTTCGGAATCCAGGCGAAGCGGAACCCCAACCTAAACGGTCTTCGCCGCATCTGAAATCCCTTCGCGGGCTTTACAACTCTTAACAAAATAGTTGGAACCGAAACACGACTTTCTGCGTCTCTAGTAGTGCCCCAGTTTTTTACATTCACGTTAATTTGATTTATTTGCGGCGGGTTCATCATCAGGAAACAAGTCATGAGTACCAATCAAGCAGCTCTCATCGGTCAACTTTCAAAAACACCACTCCGCGGTCTGCCATCAAGGAAAGCAGCCGCAGCCGAACGTCTTGGCAAAATTAGGGAAATCGCTTCAGCGCTAATCGAGGAAGCAGATTTGCTCGAACACGAAAACGGCCTGGCGGAAACTTCTGCCACGATCGAGAATCTAAACCTGAAATCGCGTTTGGATTTCTTCGATGAAGTGCGCCGGTTCGAAGTGCGATTGATCAGTCGTGCGCTCGAGGTCACCGGCGGCAATCAAGCCCGTGCAGCGAAGTTGCTGGGCCTGGGCACGACTACCCTGAATTACAAAATCAAGACCTACGAAATCAAAGCAGCGTAAGCGGCCGGAATTAATTGACCGCCTCCGACTCTTCGGGGGCCATCAACTGCTGGTCGGAAACGATTAGCGTGCGCTCGTCGAACAGCGTCGAGTCAACCAGCGTCTGAACGACGTAATTGCCGGCGATCGGGAAGGTCACGTTCACAAAGAAACTAATGTTGTCAGCCGACCCGTGGTTGATCTCAAACCGTGCCGGTTGTGACACCACCAGTGCCTGTTGTCGATCGGGCATCAGGATTCTCACCTCTGACAGATGCGCGCCGTCCCCTCTCCAGTGATTTACAACTGCGAGCTTCGGCAACCACACCGGTAACTGCGGGACGATGATCGTCTGAAACACTCCCATGTAAGAAAGCTTGTTGCCGATCTCCAAACGAACGTCATCGCAAAAGAGCGTATAGGCAAGCTCGAGTTTCTGATCCTTATTTGATTCCATCGCGGCTATCCTAGCATCTTTTTGAATTCAGCCTCATCGATTACCGTCACTGCAAGCTGATTCGCCTTGTCGAGTTTCGATCCTGGATCGGCGCCGGCCAAAACATAATCGGTCTTCTTACTCACCGAGGAGATTACGCGGCCGCCGTTCGCTTCAATTAATTCCCGAGCTTCGTCGCGGGTCATGCTCGGTAATGTTCCCGTTAGCACAAAACTCTTGCCCGCAAATCGCTGTTCAGTCGATTGCTGAGTTGCTTGCTGTGCGATGGTTGTGCGCACGCCGGCACGCGCCAGCCGATCGCATAATTCCCGATTGCCGCTATCCGCGAACCAGTCGTGAATGCTCTGGGCCATTGTCAGGCCAATCTCATGAATATCGTCGAGCTCTTCGACACTGGCTGAGGCCAGGGCGTCGAGCGATCCAAAGTGTCGCGCGAGAATTCCCGCCGTGCGCTCGCCAACATGGCGTATGCCGAGTCCGTAGATCAAATGCCATAAGTCGCGAGTCTTGCTCTCTTCAATTTGCGAAAGCACATTAGCAGCCGACTTGGCCGCCATGCGATCGAGCGATGCAAGTTCGTCGAGACTCAACGAATAGAGATCGGCCAAATCTTTCACAATTTTGCGATCCAGC